>JAGHSE010000232.1 GCA_018066015.1 Candidatus Colivivens equi | reverse complement strand
CATAGTTCGTTAATTATTTATTTTTGCGGGGAATTTTCAACGAACCGAATGCAGAGTCAAACTTGTTTGAACTATGCTGAGGTGAGGCAGAAAATGCGGGAACCGAATTAATAGAACACCCCTATATACATTTGACAAGAAAGTGGACATAAATGGTGACAACTTCTGCTATTATCTTACCGCTTCATCATTGGCAGAAGGTCATGGCTATTCCGCTCCGTGGACTGGAGGGTATGAAAAAACATCCGTATTTCCTCCTGCATAGCCAGTGTTGATGACTCCCTTGCGCATAATTACTGATAGCATCGTTGCCCAAAAATGGATGAACGAATTGTTTGTTCTTGTTGCGCTGTTGCTTCTTTTTGTCATTCTTCTTCGTTTGAACATGCCACCATCACTTGCATTTGTGGCTACTTTGTCGGGGGCTATATTGCCAAGACTCTTAAGTTTTTCGACCATGATGATGTCTGAGTCATCATTCCTCTTGACTTCTGTGCTGGTACTTTTATGTATGATGAAATTGAATGAAATAAGTACCAAAAAGTTTTCAGAAATCAAGTTCAAGTAAGAGGTGAGCTTATCCGCAATAATTTAGAATATTTCTTTTAGGGTATGGGTATATAGGCTTCCATATCCTTTTATTCCATATACGTGGACATGAGAACCGACAGTTGATTGGAAGAGTCTGTAATATAATTCGCTCAAGGCCATATTAGGATTACTCTTCATACAGTCTTGCGGAGTGGCAGAGAAGCGGTTGCTCATCCATACCTTCCATTTTGGGTTGTATTCGTCTCCTTTTGAGGATTCATCTTCTCCAGCAGCAGTAAAGGCAATTATGTGGTTGTGATTGTCTGCAACCTTTGCTACAGACGCAGAATAACAAGATTCCACGAACCATATTGACTGGCGGTAATTCCCTACCTTCTCCATTTCACTCAGACAATCTTCAATCTGTTTATTTGTTATAGCTGATTCGCCGAATTTTAGATAGTTGGGCGCTCCGTGACCAGACCAGAAAACGAATACGTTGTCGTCGGCGTCAGATTCCAGCACTTGTTGCAGGTGCGCAGACTTGTGGCCGAGAAGAATTTCCTTAAAATCGTTAGGTTGAAGATCGGAGATATGGTAGTCCACCTTGACATCATGGTATATATTTACTCCGTCCATACGGGAATAGAGAACCCCCTTCTGAGGATTGGCAGTATTGTATGCAAGGTCATCTTCTATTATCAGCAGAATATGGTCATCATCATATCCCGATGCTTTAAGTTGCTGATAGATATTAAGGACGTCAGCCTGGTGGCGATAATTCTCCCATCCGGTCGAAGTAGCGATAAGCAGTGCCCAACGTTTGTCAAGCGGTGGATATTTCACGTCACCTCCACCCTCTATGTCCTGCATCTTTGACTTAATCCAATTCCATTCGGCAAGTGTAGGTCCAGCTCGGCGGTCTCCTCTTGTAGAACAAAATCCCAATGTGAGGTACTGTTGCTCATAAACTACATAATTTAGATAATAGGTACCCAACACATTTGTATAGACTTTCTCATCAAACTCCAGTTTGCCTGAAGCACCGTTAACGTCTGGATGGCCTCCTGATGCTAGTGACTTGGTAACGCGCAACATTCCGTCTGCTCCCCAGAAGCTGTCAACATCATCTCTTCCACTCACAATCTGTCTCATTGCCTCCTTGAAACTAATTCCATGATCAATCATCTGTAGCATTGAGGCATAACCAATAAGCATGGCGGCATCATAGACTTGTGATTCGGTAAGCATTGGAGTGCGCCCGACAAAGGTTCCATATATTGCTTCAAAACCTGATGACGGGTCTGCACTATAGCAAACCCCCTCAATGCCTTCGACCATATCACCCAACTTTGTTAGGATATCGCTGATGTAGGCAACGTCACCCAAAAGCAGTTTTGCTGTATGTGGGGTTGAGTTATATGTGCGGAGCACTTTTTCAAAGGTTTCTACGTTGGATAGTGCGCATAGAATATAATCTGCATCGGTAGCGAGCGCAGCACGAGTCTGCTCTTCTGTATTATCTACGCATGAAAACACTCCTGCATTTTTGACACCTAGTTCCTGAGCCTGAAAGGGAAACCAGTCAACAAACGTGTCGCCGTATGCGCTTTCTCCGTTTACCAGTAGGGCTACCGATTTTGCACCATATTGTATTACTTTGCTCAGCATCACTTCACATTGAGTGATATCGGTTTCGGTCATAGCCCATAGATTACCCCAATTGGAAAATCCACGTATAAGTTGGTCAGTCGTAGCTAGGGTAAACAGTGGTTTGTCTTCGGCACTAAGGGCATCGGCTAGTATGAGAGCATTGTCAGAGTACAACCCACCTATCACTGCCTTGATATCTGACCTTGATGCGAGTTCTTCGGCAGTTTCTCTAAGGTTGGGAGATAACTCATCATACCATTCGTACACGATTCGTACACCCATACCAGTCTTGCAGAAGGCATCAGCCAGATTATTAGAACATATCTTGAGACACTGCTTCCATTGGGCTTCCTGTCCGTCAGAAAGTGGCAAAACTACAGCAACCTTGCATTCCTCAAGGTCTTCTTCATCGCAATAGAGAAAGATATCCTTTGTGCAACTAACAGAAAGTAGCAAACTAATCAACAATAGGACACCACTCAATATATCCGCTCTGTGTATCATAATCTTTATAATGTTCAATAGGGATTCCTTTTATCCATTTTTTGACCAATTCCACAAGGAGATTATCTATATGCTTTACTACACTCCCAATCACATTTGATGAATACAAACTCTGGTCAACATCCATTCCGACAACCCACGGTCCGCCAGGATTTTCGCGAAGATATCGGTAGATTCCCATATTGGAACCTCCCATAACTGGATATATAAAATCATATTTACCATCTATCTCCTCCATCTGTATGTAAGCTTCTTTATCCATTGAATAACCATGCCAGTCATCACTGAGGTATCTTCTGCCAGGAACCTGTCTAGTAATGGATTTATATCCCTCCTCAAAGCCATTTGCGGCTCTGAGAAGCAAAGGATCATTCTCGTATGCCAACCAGATAAGCGGATTGGCACAGCCCATTTTGGCTACAAATGCTCCAACTTGGTATGATACACTATCCATTGGAATCATAAAAGAATATGCCTTAATATTGTTTTGTGATTGTGGCAATTCGGGTATTTCAAATGTCAATATTTCAATTTTATTATCGGAGTTGAAATTGGAGTCTGAAATGATTTTCTCTGTAAGTTCACGATAATCTGACCCACTTAGAATTATCAGCGTCTGTGCAACCTTCTCGCTACTTTCATTTATCCACTTGTGTACCATAGTTTCTGCCTGCTCCATTGATTCGGGAGTCAGATAATTCATACTGATTTCGCTATGTTCCATATATATTTTTGTAAGACCCTTGGTGATTGCATCATTGTATCCGTTATCACCAGCACCGCCTATGGACGAAAAGACAACGATTTGTCTATCAATAGGCTTGTCGATGTAATTTTTCGTACACGACATCAGTTCCAACAGCAATGTTGTAATGATAGAAATGCAATATATATACTTACGAAAATACATAGTTTGATAGGTATTTATAATTTGGCAATTAGCCATTTGTTACTCATGCTAAAAACTAATCAACATGGCAAAAATACAAATAAAATCTGAGAAACTCACACCATTTGGTGGAATTTTTATGTTAATGGAGTAATTTGACTACATGTTTTCATTCGTTATCAAATGAACATTAGGCTATAGATGTAGCAGAAATTTATTATCATCATAAAGCTAATGAACGTTTTTGGATAATGCTATTTGAGTTTATACACCAAGGAATACCATAGAACAAGTAATCCGTATTTTATAGACTTTTGTATGTTTATTGATGACGAATGTATGGTGTATTTTGCAGGGCAATAGATTTCTTTAATTATGTATTTTCTTCTTATTAACTCAAGAAGCATTTGATTGTCAAATATTATTGGTGTCCGCTAAACATTTTTGAGAGCAAATAAAATTAGGGCAGAATGTAGTTTATTGTCGGGCGTGAGTACCTTGCGGGAGCATAGCGAGCGATAGTAAGAAAATAAACCGACAACATCAACGACAACGACAACATCGTTCATTGAAAACGGAAGCATAATTCTACAAAAACGAATTTTCAACGAACCGAATGCAGAGCCAAACTTGTTTGAACTATGCTAAGGTGAGGCCGAAAATGCAGGAACTGAATTTTCAACGAACCGAATGCAGAGCCAAACTTGTTTGAACTATGCTGAGGTGAGGCAGAATTTTTGCCGAACCGAGTGAAATACCAAATTTATTTGAGTATATCCGAGGTGAGAATGAAAATGCGGGAACCGAAAATGCAGGAACAGAATACAGGACTAGTTTTTTTCAATGACCAGAAAGATTAAGTCCGTATGTCGTTCTCAGCACTCTAAATTCTGTTCTTCTATTTAAAGCATTACAAACTTCCTGTTGTTCCTCAGGAAGTTTTTTTATGTATTCTTCTGATAATGTATCTCCTTCGTTGAGGAAAGCATATTTCTCTGTCAACTTCTTTCGTATGACTTTTGGACGTTCCTCACCATATCCTTTCGGAGTTAATCTATCTGACTTTACTCCATGAGTAATCAAATAATTAACAACAGATTCGGCACGACGCTGTGATAATCTTTTATTATAATCATCATTTCCTCTGTAATCACAATGAGCACTCAATTCTATGGTAATATTAGGATTTTCATCCATCATAGTCACTAAATTATCCAATGCCTCTATTGACTCTGCAGTAAGAGTTGCCTTGTCAAATTCATAGAAAATATTATCAATCAGCACAGGAATATTCATTGGTGGTAATGCAAACTGCAAGGTATATTCGTGACTTTCATTTGAAGCATGCTTTGGCAGAAAGACCTGATTGCGCACATTAAGATAGCCCTTGCATGTACCAAGGAAAAGATATTTCACCCCTGGCTGAATTTCCAAAGTAAACGAGCCGTCACTCTTTACACTGATTTTCTCATTTGTTCCGTCATCTCCTACCATATATACTAATCCTTCAGGCAATTCATATCCGTCCTTTTCATAAACCCATCCAGTTACTATTTGTAGAATCTCAGGTTTTTCAAAACTATAAATATGTTCCCAACCCTTGCCGTCATTACGACTTGAAGAGAAGAAACCACGATTATGCAACCCATCAAATGTCATACCAAAATCATCCATTGGCGAATTCATCGGATATTGCAAATTAGTCACAATCCAACCACGTATTGAATCATTCTTTGCCATAAAAATATCTAGCCCTCCCATACCAGGATGCCCATCAGAAGAAAAATACAGTTCTCCATTAGGTCTAAATGTCGGAAACATCTCATCTCCAGGAGTATTGATAGGTCTGCCTAAATTTTCCATTCCTGCAAATTCTCCATTCATGATTCTGGTTCTCCAGATATCTAATCCGCCTTCTCCTCCAGGCATATCACTTACAAAATAGAGCCATTCCCCGTCAGGACTAACTGCAGGATGAGCAAATGTAGATAATGTGTCTTTAGAAATATCACACTTTGTGGCACTTCCCCATGTAGCATCACTTCTTGTAGATTTAAATATCTCTGCATATCTCGGGTAGTCAGGGTCACTACTGCATCGTGTAAAATACATAGTTTTGCCGTCCGGACTCATACATCCTACGCCATCTTCATAATCAGTATTGACTGCAGATTCCAACGACTCGGGTTGTTTCCATTTTCCTGCTTCGTCCTTCTTGGATATGAACATATCAGGAGCCATCACACCTGTGATACTACTCATTTCGTCACCTTGTGCCTGATTCCTTGTTGATGTTATCAGCATCATCTCATATTCATCCCCATAAAGCATTGGCGAGAAGTCAGAACGGCGTGAGTTAAACAATGTTTCTTTCTTTACAGTATAGTCGTTAGGTTCATTCTTCCATTGTGGCCCTAATTCACATGACAACAATCCAGAACGAGCAAGTTCACTACCTGGATTTTGTTCAAGATATACATTGAAATTCTCCAAAGCATTTTTGTAGTTACCTAATTTCAACTGTTGCTGTGCTAAATACAAGTATGCTTCCCATGGTATTGGTAATGTATCAACTACAGCCTCAACATTCTCTGCCTCTTCTTTTTCTTCTTTCTTAATGGACTTTTTAGTCTTTCGGGTCTTTGATGACTTTTTTGTATTCTTTGATTTGGCTTTTGAATTTGATGATTTTACATTATTCGGAACAATCATTCCGTATCTAACAGCATTTTGATAAGCTGCGACAGCCTTCACTGGAGAATTAATACGTCGATAACTCTCTCCCATTTTCCATGCTCTCACAGCTCGTTTGCTTTTTTCTTTTGATGGAGTTCGTGAGTATGAACGTTTATATAATGCAGCTGCTTCATAATATTCTCCGATAGCGTATTTTTGGTCTCCTTTCTTCAAATATACTGCTTCGTTACTACAAGAACTTACCATAATAATCATTATGGTAAGTAACATGCTAAATATTATGTTGCGATTTACTATCATATACATTACTTATGATATAAACGGATAAGATGGCATTTTATTGTTGGTCCCAATCTGAAATCCAATCTAAATCAAAGTTATCAAGATCTTCATCTAAATAAAATTCTTTTACATCACAATCCCAAGAACCCCCTTTGTCTGCGTCCACTTCAAAACTCAACTCCAGCAAATCTGTGTTAATGCACATATTTATAATACTGAGTTCTGGTACACAATAATACTTTTTCATTTTCTCAGCTCCTTTCTGCCATTAATAATTACAATGCCCTTATAATCTGCGCCAACTTTCTGACCTGCCAAATTGAAAGCATCACCTGATGTATAACGCAACACTCCGTCTTCTGTCATTGATATTCCTGTTGATTCTCCGTCAAGATAAATCTTCATTTCCTTAACCTCGGAACTACTATTAGTGAAATATGCTCTAAATGGTTTTACCGTCATTGTACCTGTATTGTGGTATATTTTTTCGGAATACAATCCATAAGCATTATCAGCAACAGTCAGTGTCACAGGTCTCAGCACCCCTATGAAATCCCATTGTAAGTTGCCATCTGTTGCTACTTCGTCAGCTGACACAATTTGTTCTTCTCCTGTAATTTTATTTGAAGCCCCCGTCTTCTTATATATATAAGGTATATAAGCTTGAGGGTCGTTTGTCTGTGAGAAATAAATTCTTTCATCATCTGATGTTTCAAATTCATAAAACTCAAATCCATTAGTAGAAGGAGCAAAAGGCAAACAAATTGTACCTATTCCGTCTGATTCTCTTTCATATTCAGCTTGATATGCTATAAAATCCAAAGGAGATTGGAAACTATAACCATCCGTTATTTTCAAATTCATACACTCTTCATCAACAACAATGTTTGTACCAGTGATAGAACTATTTTCTGGCATAATAATTAAGGCATTAGGACTAACATTCTGGCGAAGGTCTGATGCAGTAATTCCCACTGCTATCTTTGCGCTTGTTAAATCTACAACATTCACTCCGCTCAATGTATTGATATACGCATTATATTCCGACTTTGTCAGCACTGCATCGCCCTTTGTTGTGAATATTGCTATACCATCTTCAAATTTCTTTTCAACCATTGACTCTGCTGTTACCTTGTATAAGCAAATAGGTTGTTGGCCACTTGTATAGAAACGGAATCTGTTTCCTGAATCTTTATTATCATTAAATTTCAATGCGTATGAGCTACTTGAACGTGGTGAAATAAGTGCATTTCCATCTTTGTCCAATGAAATAGAAAATTCTGTAGCGTTTGTCTTGCTCATAGTTGGTTTTTTTCCATCTGCACCCAAATAATATCCTGACTTACTGATAATAGAATATCCATTTCCATATTTAGCCATTGTAAATGTATAATCACCATAAGACACACTGGCAGTTGACTTAATCACACCATTTTCAATAGTCACACCTATGTTATTTCCCACAACGTCAAAATTATCTGAAATAGAACCATCAAAAGCACATGGTTTACCTTCATATACTATCAGATAAGTTCCACTCCAGTCACTTGGCGCTGTTGTTACCTTTACAAATGTATTACCGTCTTCAATAATTGGAGCATCAGATGTAGCATTCATGCTGATTGTAACTTTTTTAGTTGTTGTGCCGTCAGTAAATGTCACTACCCCTGAAAAATTACCTGCAACAGTAGGAGTATAAGTCACAGTCACTTCTACATTTGAAGTAGTGTAGTATGGAATTGAACTTTGCGACACTGTTCCAAGTGTTGACGATACCGTTACATTATTTTTCAAATCATTCGGAGTAAACTTAATTGTTGCGACTTGTTGTACACCAATCTTCACATTTCCGAAATTAATATTTGTTGGTGAGACAGCAAATGTTTCAGAAGGAACCACACCATTATAATGCTGATGAGGGATAGCTTCGTCCAAGTCGAACTCAACGTTTGTCAATTCTCCCCAAATATAATCTGCTAATATTGGATAGTCAATGAATGGATTTCTGTTTTTCTGTATTTTCTGCACAGCATCATTGATTTCTATTTCTTTCTCACAAACTGGATCTTGATTATGCCATTTAAGTAGCAATTGATACAACCAAGGTTGCAATGTTGGCCAAGTCTCTTTCTTGATGCACTGTGAAGAACTACTCTGTCCCCAATTTATATCAGCATAGCATGTTGCTACATAAAAAATAATACGTGCAAAATCACCTTTAAACTCATCATATGGTTCCCATACCCATGAGAATCCTCCACCTTGTCCTGATTTGGGTTTTCCTACGCGAATACGACCTGAGTCTTTTTCAGAACTAACAGTGCCTGCTATTTCTGCTGGTGGATAATTACTCTTCATGCTGTTCGCCTTAGTTTCGGAAGGGATTACACTGAACAAATCAGAATAAGCTTCATTTTTAGTACCGCCCCACCAACTATTAGCAACTGTGTGTTCACGATTCCAACCTCCTGAAGAATAATTATACTTTTTGTCTGAATACAAGTCATACACCTGACTTGAAGTTCCTGTAACCACATATACTGACGTATAGTCAGTTTTCAACTGATCATACGACCTCTTTGTGTGATTCTTGATTATTCCACCAAGAGTACTCTTTAATGTTTCCTTCTTCAATCCGTCAATTTTTGAGTAATAATCTTTCGGTACACTTTGTGCATGCAATGTCAGCACAATTATACACATCAAACTGGCAAATAGTAATTTTTTCATATTCTAATTTTTAAATAATAATCTAACCTATTCATTGATTCCCTTTCCCTTATATCATTGTTCAAACGGACGTCTATATGTGCATCCGTCTTTCCATCTTGAACATCCGTATGCAGTTTTGCCCTTAATGATATGCCCTACCTTGCAAACTGGACAAGGCAAACCTATCCACTGATCTTTATCTTCATCTTTAGCTACTTTTGCCCTCGTTATTTTCCTTTTTGCCTTAGGTTTGAAACCAGCAGGAGCATTTGTTGTAACCTTTACTTCTGTTGTTTTAGTAAGACTGGCTGAGTTTTCTATCGTAATATTTCTATTACTTGTATCCGAACGAACTTGATTAACAATTTCAGCCACCATTTGTTTCAATTCATCAAGGAATTGTCCTGCAGAATAATTTTTCTTCTCTATCTCTCTCAGTTTCTTTTCCCACAATCCTGTCAGTTCTGCACTCTTGAGCAATTCTTCATGAATGATATGAATCAATTCTACTCCTGTCTTCGTTGCCGAGAGTGATTTTCTACTTTTTGTTATGTAATGTCTTTTATATAGTGTTTCTATTATGGCTGCACGTGTTGAAGGACGTCCAATGCCGTTTTCCTTCAAAGCATCTCTTAGTTCTTCGTCATCTACTAATTTACCTGCTGTTTCCATTGCTCTCAGCAGTGTTGCTTCAGTGTATGGTTTAGGTGGGGTTGTCCATTTTTCCATCAATGATGGTACATGTGGCCCTGATTCGCCTATAGTAAATGCGGGCAATGTCTGTTCTTCTGCACTATCACCATTTCCACTTCGTTCTTCACCACTTGCCTTATCTTCTTCTTTATTAAGTTTTTCATACACAACCTTCCACCCAGGACTGGTTATGACTTTTCCTGCTACCTTGAATTCTACATCTGCTGCATTACCTAACACTGTAGTGGTTTGGAATTTACAATCAGGATAGAATGCAGCAATGAAAGCTCTTACTACAAGGTCATACACTTTTTTCTCAAAGTCTGTCAGTCCTTGTACTGGCACTCCTGTAGGTATGATAGCATGGTGATCTGTTACTTTTGACGTATCAAATACCTTTTTGCTTTTTATGAGTTTTTTGCCCTCAAGTGGTTTGGTCCATTTTTCATATCCTCGTAGTCCAGTCAGTATCTTCGGACATTTTGGGTATATATCATCACTGAGGAATGTGGTATCTACACGAGGATAGGTGGTAAATTTCTTTTCATACAAACTTTGTATCACTTGTAGTGTTTGTTCTGCACTGAATCCAAATTTCTTGTTACAATCCACTTGCAGGCTTGTTAAATCATATAATCTTGGAGGTGCTTCGGTTCCATTTTTAGCTGATACATCTGTAATCCTAAATAGTTCTGATTTGACTGCCTCTAATAGTTTTTCTCCTTCCTCCTGAGTTGTAAATTTCCCTCTTGTGGATTGGAATGTTGCATCTCTATACACTGTTGAGAGTATCCAATATTGTTCTGGCACGAAATTTTCTATTTCTTCTTGCCTATGAACAATGAGAGCAAGTGTAGGTGTCTGTACTCTACCTACACTCAACACTTGTCGGTTCTGACCATACTTCATTGTGTAGAGTCGAGTTGCGTTCATTCCTAATGTCCAATCCCCGATAGCTCTACTCAGACCTGCCTCGTATAGTGATTGATATTCTTTTTGGTCTTTTAGACTATTAAATCCTTCTCGTATTGCTTCTTCTGTCAAACTGCTTATCCAAAGTCGCTTCACAGGACATGTAGCCTTTGCTTTCTGCATCACCCATCTTTGTATGAGTTCTCCTTCCTGACCAGCATCACCGCAATTGATGATTTCCTCTGCATTCTGCATCAACTTCTCTATTATTGCAAATTGCTTTTTTATACCGACATCGTCCTTGAGTCTTATTCCAAATTTTGGTGGAATCATTGGCAAGTCCCACATATCCCAATGTTTCCAGCGTTCTGAATACTCATGTGGCGCTTTTAGTTCACATAGATGACCAAAAGTCCAGGTCACTTGATAACCATTACCTTCTATATAACCATCTTTCATCGACTTTGCACCCAACACATTTGCAATATCTCTGGCTACACTTGGTTTCTCTGCTATGCAAACTTTCATCTCTTATTGTTTATTATTACATCACGACATTGTTCCATCAACCATTTAGGTGTTGAGGTCGCTCCGCATATTCCTACTGAATCAATATTTTTGATTATACTCAAATCTATCTCTTCTGCACATGTTATCATGTGACTATTTTTATTCACTGCCTTGCATTCATTAAAGAGTTCTCTGCCGTTTGAACTTTTCGTACCACTCACAAAGAATACCACATCATGTTTTTCTGCAAAATCACGTATGTTAGCAATTCTATTCGACACTTGTCTGCATATTGTATCAAAGTAGTTGAATGTCACTCCTTCTGATATGTTTTGTTTTATGAAATCCACTATTTCTCTAAATCCACTAAGCGACTTTGTAGTCTGACTATATAGCACAATGCCTTTGTTAAAGTCAAGACGCCTGGCGTCATCAACATTCTCTATCACTATTGCATGTCCTTCTGTCTGTCCAACTAACCCCACGACTTCTGCATGACCGAGTTTGCCGTATATGACAATTTGTACATCGGGATTATATTCATAAGCAGCCTTAATGCTCTTCTGTAGATGCAACACCACTGGACAAGTTGTGTCAATCAGTCCAATATTATTCCGTTCTGCCTCTTTATATGTTTCAGGAGGTTCTCCGTGAGCTCTCAATAACAATTTAGTATCATGCAAACTATGCAGTTCCTCATGTCCCACACTTATCAACCCTAATCGTTTCAATCTTTCACATTCACTACCATTATGCACTATATCTCCCAGACAATACAATTTTCCAGCAGATGCCAGTTCTTCTTCTGCCTTATGTATTGCCGTTGTCACACCGTGACAAAATCCTGATTGTGCATCAATTTCTACTATCAAATCTTTCTCTATTAATTAAGGGGTGTTCTATTAATTCCCCGCAAAAATAAATAATTAACGAACTATGGGCGTTATTGCTATTTTGATGTTTTTGGCTTTTTCTTTGCATCTTGCTGTTCTTCATTCAGTCACGATGCCCGC
>JAGHSE010000266.1 GCA_018066015.1 Candidatus Colivivens equi | reverse complement strand
TTACAATGTTAAAATAAACGCTATAATTAATAGATGATTTAATGCCAAAATATTGGATTGTGTGCCGCCATACTTCTTTAAAAATAGCAAATCCCTTAACCTGATCTACATAATCTATTCTTTGACTCATACTATTTAACAACTATAGTTCATTTAAGATTCTTCTCAAATAAAAACACGTCTTAAAATATTGAATACTAAATCTTAATGTCTGAAATGGATAATAAAAAAACACCTTGTACGAAAATATTGTATTTAGCAAACGTTTTTGTGTCTTTAATCCAGTCAAATGATAAGGTTTCAAGCCTCTTGTTATACTTCTTTCTGTAAGCAAATAATAAAATTTGGCAGAACTGTCGATTGCAACCATATTACTGTTCAGAGCCCATATACGCTGCATGCCTTCATCGCTATTGAATGCTTCTGTAGGCATGCCAATCTTTTGAATTAAAGACGTGCGCCAAAGTGCAAATCCTGGAATATCGTAATTCAGCATTTTAGCGAATGCAGATTTTGCTGATAAACATAAAAGATATCTAAAATTATCTTTACCTTCAAAACTTGATTTCTGACGACCATCTTCATAGGTGAAAACACAATCCGGAATAACGGTATCTGCTCCTGTTTCTTCCTGTGTTCTAACCAATCTCTCAATACAATCAGGAGATATCTGATCGTCATGAGACATATAGAAAGTGAAATCTCCATTCAATAACGGGAATACCCGATTCCAAGAGTATGGTACAAAACCTTCATTCTTTTCCTTGAACAAGAGTTTCACACGAGAATCCTGTTCTGCCAGTGCCTGGAGAATCTCACGTGTATTATCCGTGGAACAGTCATCCACAACCCAGACTTCAAGATTAGAATAAGTCTGTTCCAAGACACTTCGTAAAGTCTTCTCTATACACGAAGCGGCATTATAAGTTGGAATGAAGACACTTACTTTCATAACAATCTCCACTTAAGATATTCCTTCCACCAACGAAGGTCACGATGAGAAGATTGAATATTCAGATATTCGCCCTTTACCTTCTTTGCATTAACCATCGAAAGGCTATCTTCCTGTCTATATTTCGCTATAGGAGTATTTATCGTCATTATCGATTCTGGACCATATTTCCAATAAGTTTTATACAGGAAATCAAAGTCTGCAGAATACTTGTAATTAGTATTGAATTGCCAATCAGGTGTTAATCTGGCAATACATGCTTGATGACTGAATGGTAGTCTCTGAGGAATAACAGCTGAAGGTTCTGCAAAATGAATCTCTTCCCGTCCGTCCGGGAATACATTTACCGTATTTCCTCCGATTACCTTAATATTATCATCAATATTTTCAGATTCAAATATTCTTTGCAATACCTCATCATCAGCGAAAAAGTCACCTGCATTCATGAAATTAACCCACCCGTCTCCGAGCTGTAGAGCTTTTGCAAGACCTTTGTTCATCGCATCATATATTCCCTTATCAGGCTCTGATACCCAATAAGTCAAATTGTCTGCATATTTCTTGATGATATCGACCGTGCCATCGGTGGAAGCACCATCGATGATTAGGTATTTGATATATGGATATGTCTGGGACAACACGGATTTGATTGTGTCTTCAATCAAAGATTCTGCATTGCGACAGACGGTGATAACAAAGACTGTATTCATATTATTAAATCTCTCACAGAAAACACAGATTCCACAGATGTTTACTGATTCTCTTGGTTTATTAGATTTACGACCACCTTAACCATAACATCCTTCTCGTCTGGACGAGATTCTGCTATCATAAGAGTCAATGCTACAAGTGTATTGTCTGCAATTCGTTTATGCCCATCTTCTGCATAAAGAATCCCATTGCGACTAAGGAACCATAAAAAAAGCATCGCAGCAATACGTTTGTTACCATCACTGAAGGAATGGTTTTTAACCACAAGATACAATAACATCGCAGCCTTTTCTTCTATACTTGGATACAGATCCTGACCATCGAAGGTCTGATATATTTGACCAATACTACTATGGAAAGATTCATCTTTCTCATGTGCAAAAAGAGCAGAACCTCCGAATTTCTCACGCAATGCATCAATTGCTTCCATTGCATTCTCATAAGTTGCATGGAAAGGCTCTTCCTTAGTAGTTGTCTTTGCAATAGTTAGATCCTGGTAGTCATAATGGTCAAGAGTATCGAGCGCATAGACATAGTCACTGATCACAGAAAAAAGACCATTATATTCATCTCCAGACATTTTTTCTTGCAATGATACTGCACGCGACATGAGACGAACAATCTCTTTCAACTCATTGTAATTATCAAGTCTACGTTGGTCAATGGCATATCCCTTAACGAGATATTGTTTTAGAACAGATGTCGCCCAAATACGGAACTGAGTTGCATTTCTAGAATTTACACGATAACCAACAGATATTATCATATCAAGATTATAAAAATCTATTGTTCGTGCGACTCGTCGAGTGCCCTCTACTCGAACTACTCTAATTTTTTGAGTAGTTGCTTCACGCAGCAATTCCCCGCTCTTAACAATCTTTTGTATATGATATGTAATATTGTTCTCCTCAACGCCAAACAACATTGCCATCTGATGCTGGCTTAGCCACACGGTCTCATTCTCCAACTTGACCTCAAGCTGGGTATTACCTTCAGGAGTAGTATAAAGCACTATCGAGCCATTCTGCTCGCCTATCAACTCTTGTTGCATGTTGTTTTCTTTCATTATTGTAATAATAAGTATTAATATTTAAGAATATTCAAAGATGCCTTTGATTACATTTTACTTAACATCCAGTTGACGACTGCTTCGGAGGCATAACCTGTTTCGCTAAGTCCGATGATATCTATGTTGAATTTATCCAGGTCTTTTAGATATTTATCATTGTCGAAGTTCATGATATTTTCTATAAGTTGATCTTCTGTTTCTGCATAAGGAAATGGAAGATCTTCTGGTTTGATGTAAAATCCCCTATCATAGTCTTTTCTATCTCGGCAGAGTTGGAATATTGGACGTTTTGTTAAAGAAAAGTCCATTTCCGCACTACTATAATCAGTGATTAGAATATCGCTTGATAACAATAAAGGTTGCAGCTCTTCTTCTCCTACATCTATAAGGCGAGGATGAGAGAAATCGTAAATCTCACGATAACAATCTCTCATATTTGGATGTGAAGAGACACGAATATACCACTCGCCTCCAAATTTTACCTGTAGAGCATCTATTACTTTATCTACATTGAATCCGTACACATCTCTGCGGCCATTGTTTCGGAATGTCGGAGTGTATATGGCATAATGCTTATTATTAGATCTTTCTTCTTTTTGATTTACAAAGAAGATGTCGTTTCTTGGGAGTCCGTTTTCTAATACTTCTCCTCTATATCGGTAACTGGTACGATAGACGTTTGTCCAGTATTTAGAATCTGAAAGCATTAAATCTGTTCTATCGGTATCTTCTTTTGCAATCTTATAATATTCATCTGGTAAATCTGCATCAAACTCAACTTTCTTGATGCCATGTCCTCCATGCTGTGTTTGAATAAAGATCTGTCCATTTTTCTTTTTGAATGACCAATAAATACCACCGCCAAAACGGGTATTGGCAATGATGAATTGAGATGTGGCAAGCAAGTAGAAATATTCAAAAGAACCTATCTCTACTGCTTTAATTTCTTTTGACAAGACACCTTCGAACTGTGAAGGATTGACAAACACATAGATAATTTCAAAACCTTTATCGTTGTTCTGTCCTTTTGCAAGCCCTTTCTCTATAATCTTATCTGTAATTGCCTTGGGATTACAATTGTATTTTGTTCCTCCCCAACATACACACATTATCCTGCCTTTGACTATAGGCATGAAATGAGCAAAGACCCATAGAACAATATTGCGTGTATGTTTATTCCAGATAAGGCGAAGTAGCATGTTTTTATTGTTTACGAGTCTTCCAAGAATATAACTTTTCCAGGAGATTTGCACCACAGTTTAGAAAATAAGAAGATATAGAGATGAACTTGGACTTATTCTTAAGTTTAACTGCAGCAACAAATAAGCGAAGGTATGGCTTTAATCCATCAATAAAAAGATTTCCATCCTGCCAATATACCGACATCATATAATTGTATACATCGGTACGGTCGAATCGAGTAAGTATCTTTTTCGAATTGCAATCTTTCCAAATAGACATGTTCTTATATCTTTCCCAAATATCCCTATGAGGACAATATGCGTCGTTCCAGGGTTTATTTGCTGTAAGATAATGCACAATCACAGGATTCTTTATTGCATCTCTTATCTCATCAAGATAAGTATAATCTACATGCCACTGAAGTTCTCCTCCAAAAATGAACAGTGTCTGTGAATTATATTTGACAGGTACTAGCTTGATCTTGTTCTGGAAATAATAATTGAGTGTATCCTGGTCTAATAATGGAAACTGATTTTGGATTGCGTAATCACATACCTTCTGGATGAGATTTTCTTTCCTCCATTTATCCAGATTCATCAAGAGCACTCCACTATTGATATATGGTACTTCTATAGAAGTCTTAATTCTCTCATGATATCCTGCATGTGTACCATTACAATCAATTACTCCAGCTATTGCAAAATCTCCAAGTTCTGTCTCCCACAATTCTTTTAGACTCCCATTACATGCGATATCACAATCTAAATACAGTACTTTCGAGATTTTTTGAGAGAGCAAATCTGGAAGAAAAATTCTAGCAAAAGCAGTGGTACTAATATAACCTGCGCCTTTACATTCGAAGGCTGAAAGTTGCTCTTTTTTCAAACTATATGTTTTAGCTTGCTTCCCATATTTTTGAGCAATGTCGAGCAATGGCTGGACTTTCTTTTCCACCTCATCTGCCGAGGTGCCTTCATCTGTTATTACAAGATGGAAAGTGATTTCTTCCTCTTGATTGTTCTCACAGATGGAAATCATTGCCACACCTGTCGGCATGACGTAGTTGGTGTCGGTGCAGAATGCAATATGCATCATAATATATTACACAGATTTAAGGGAAACTTGTGTGTCGGTTATGCAGACACTGCCAAGATTGTGTGGCCAGGCGGTAAAAGCAAGAGTGTGTGCATTATCGACATGCTTGACTTCGAAGGAAAGGACTCCGAAAACGAGATCATGGTCACGAGCGAATGCCTGATAGTTAAAGCTGGAGATATTCATATCTACCTTATATAAGCCTTTTGCGAGATGATGATTAGGAATTGTGACTTCGACGTCGAAGATTTCTCCCTCATCTGGAAGTGTAATAGGTTTTGTATAGCAAGATGCTGCCGTGACGTTGCTGGTATTACTGATAAAGATACCGAACTGAGCCTCCTTGATTTTTGGATTATTGCGCTTAATCTTCATCTGAAGACGCAGAGGTTCTTCAGTCGCCATATTTGCAGGATCGTTGAGCATCTTGATGTTAAGATACTCCATCTGATTGGTGCGATTTGTATCTTTCCTGAACTTATTATCGATGACAGATTCCTTTACGAGATCGCTGATACTTGTCTCCATGTAGAAATCGACGCACTCATCGGCTGTGCCTGTCATTTCTACCATACCATTTTTTAGGACAACGCCACTTTTGCATAGCTGACGTACGGAATTCATATTGTGTGAGACAAAGAGAACTGTACGACCTGAGTTTGTGGCAACATCGTTCATCTTGCCTATAGCTTTCTTCTGGAATTCGGCATCACCGACAGCAAGGACTTCATCGACAACAAGGATTTCTGGTTCGAGGAAGGCGGCAACGGCAAAGCCAAGGCGCACCTGCATACCAGAACTATATCGCTTGGTTGGAGTATCGATATATCTTTCTACGCCGGCAAAATCTACTATCTCGTCGAACTTTGCATCGATCTCGTGGCGTGTCATTCCCATGATGGTACCATTGAGATATACGTTTTCGCGGCCTGTGAGTTCTGGATGAAAACCAGTACCTACTTCAAGTAGGGAGGCGATACGGCCTTTTGCACGGATGACGCCTGAAGTTGGAGCTGTGATTCTTGATAGCAACTTCAAGAGTGTGGATTTTCCTGCACCGTTTTTGCCTATAATGCCGACTACATCGCCTTGTTCGACTTTGAAGTCAATGTCTTTGAGAGCGAAGACAAAGTCACTATCGCCTTTTGTGGCGCGGTCATTAGTCTGTCCGATCTTTAAGAATGGATCTTCTTTACCTCTGACTGTCATTGCCCACCATCGTTTGAGGTCATTACTGATTGTGCCTGTACCAACTACACCGAGCTGGTACATCTTAGAAACGTGTTCGAAAGAAATTGCTGTTGCCATGATTTTAATAGCTTCGCTACGGATTGCCACACGACAATTCGCACAGAATTAATACTGCGCAAATGTAATAAATATTTTTAATATTTACCTAATATTTAGTGCAAAAAGGAGTGTTTTTTGTCGGTTTAATGCTATACAACATAAAATAGTGTCAAAAAGGAGGAGACACTACTTATGACGGAACACAAAGAGCTTCTGGATAAGGTAGTTGAGTAATGTGTAAAGGCAGGTACCGGTTGCCATTGCAACATTCTCCTGGACAGAGACTGAGTATGAGCTCAGTGCGTACTGAGCAAGAGGCTTTGCGATACCATAGGCGGCAATATAGCAGATTGCAACTGTGAAGATGAATTTCACGACCTGAGACCAGGAACGCTCTTTGTTCTGGAATGTGAAGAACTTATTAAGAAAAAAACTGCAGATGCCGCCAATTACATAATTGGCAATGCTGGAATACCAATATGAGACGTGGGCAAGATTGTAGAGCAAGAACATGGTTCCCGCTCCAACTAATGTATTGATGACTCCGACAATGAGAAATTTGAGTAATGTTGCTCCTTCTTTCCCTATTTGCTTCATGACAGAAAGGCTATTAGATAGTGTCCATAAATGTACGCTCCTGTTTGCTGAAGACAATGATTCCGAGAGCCAGAATTACAAATGTGAAGACTGCGCTATAAAGAAGGCTCCACCAGTCCATCTCTCCTATGCCAGTGAGCATATATCGGAAATCGGTAAAGATACCCTGAAGAGGGTTACACTTAAGGAAGGTGGTCAAGTTACGATCTCCAGAAATTGTCACAGGATAGATCACTGGAGTTGCATACATCCAGAGCTGAAGGAAGAAGGCTACAAGATTGTTCAAGTCACGATACTTGACTGTCAACGCTGATACTATCAAGCCACAACCTAATCCCATGAGAGCTAGGAGAATGAAAAGGATTGGGGTAAGTACGAATTCCCAGGTTAGGTGAATAGGTTCTCCTTCTATTACAT
>JAGHSE010000034.1 GCA_018066015.1 Candidatus Colivivens equi | reverse complement strand
GGTAAGGGTGTTATAAAGTTCAATGGTTCCGTAACCAGTATTGGAGATCGGGCATTCTTTAACTGTTCAAGTCTTACGAGCATTACCATTCCAAATACAATAACAAGTATTGGAGATTATGCATTTCATCAATGTATGAATCTTACAAGCATTAACATTCCAAATTCTGTGAAAAATATTGGAGAATGGGCATTTCATGGCTGCTCAAAACTGATAAGCGTTAACATTCCAAACTCCTTAACCAGTATTAAAAATAGTGCATTCTTAGGGTGTTCAAGCCTTACAAGCATAAAAATCCCTAATTCCGTGAAAAGTATTGGAAGTAGTGCATTTGGAGGTCTATCCATTACAAGTGTAGAAATTCCTAATTCAGTAAAAAGTATTGGAAATTATGCGTTTAGTTCTTGTTATAGTCTTGAAAGCGTAGTAATGGGTGATTCAGTAGCCAGTATTGGAGAGTGTGCTTTTGCTGGTTGTTACAAAATGACAAGCATAAATATTCCAAAGTCTGTGAAAAGTATTGGCGGGGCTGCATTTTCTAGGTGTAATCAAATTCCAAGCATAGAAATTCCTGATTCAGTGACAAGTATTGAATATAGTACATTTTCAGACTGTTTTAATCTTGCGAGTGTAGTGATTGGAAATTCTGTGACAAGTATTGGTGATCATGCATTTGCTGAATGTCATAGTCTTGCAAGCATCAATATTCCAAGTTCTGTGAAAACCATTGCTTCGTGTGCATTTGCTGGATGTTATAGTCTTCCAAGCGTAGAAATTCCAAACTCCGTGACAAGTATTGGAGATCGGGCATTCATGGGCTGTAAAAAACTTATAAGCATCAATATTCCAAATACTGTGAAAACTGTTGAATGGTGCGTATTTGAAGATTGTTCAAGTCTTCCAGGTATAGAAATTCCAAATTCAGTGATAAGTATTGGACATGATGCATTTCGTGGTTGTTCCAGTTTTACCAGTATAGAAATACCAAATTCCGTGACAAGTATTGGAGATTATGCATTTCAGAACTGTTCTAATCTTATAAGTGCCACAATCGGAAATTCAGTGACAAGTATTGAAGGTGGTGCATTTGTTGGCTGTTCAAAATTGTCAAATATAAATATTCCAAATTCAGTGACCAGTTTTGGGAATTCGGTATTTAATGGTTGTACAAGTCTTCCAATAATTGATGGAATTCGATATGCTGATACATATCTTGTGGAAGCAGAGTGTGACACACTAAACACCTACACAATAAAAAAGGGAACAAGATTTATTGGACATGAAGCGTTTTCTAATTGTTCAAGACTTACCTACATTAATATTCCAAATTCAGTGATAAGTATTGAAGAGTATGCTTTTTATAGATGCTCCAGCCTTACAAGTGTTAACATTCCATATTCAGTGACAAGTATCGAAGGTAGTGCATTTGGTGAATGTTCCAGTCTTCCAAGCATTGAGATTCCCAGCTCAGTGGCCAGTATTGGAGTTTTAGCATTTGCTCACTGTACTGGACTTTCAAGTATCAAAGTGTATTGGTCAGTGCCTTTATCTCTTTCTTCAGTTTCTTATGTATTTACTCCTCCTTATGGCGGCAAAAATGTAGATACAAAAACATGTATTCTTTATGTTCCGCAGGGTGCTCGTGGTCTCTATGCTTCTGCAAATGTCTGGAAAGAGTTTTTGAATATTCAAGAATTTGAGATACCTGCTACCATAAATGACATTGTTGATGACGCCGTGAGAGTTTTGGTTTCAGGCAACACAGTTTCAGTAAGTGGCGCAAAAGACAGTGATGCAATCCATGTGTTCAACATAAACGGAATGTTGGTCAAGACAGTGCGTGGTCACGGAAATATTACTCTTGACGAATCAGGACTCTATATCATCAAAATTGGCGAGAAGACATTTAAGGTTAAGATATAAACTCACTAATCAAATATATTTATTTTATAAATAGTATCACTATGAACATTAAAACTACATTAACTCTGATTCTTCTATGTAATTTCAGCCTATTCTTAAAAGCACAGGTTGAAAACATGGTAAGTGCTTCAATGCAACAAAATCAGAATCTACAAATCATTAGTAATGCGACATCTTTATTAGAATATCATGTCTTTTTGACATCCTCAGATAATTATGTCAGTGTATTTGCTCCCGATGACGATGCTCTGCTCAATTATGTCGATCCGGTGTCTTACCAACTTGTTAGTAATGATGGGCCATCTTATCAGTTGTGGGAATTTAAGTTCCAACCATCCAATCCGTCATCATATCAAATTGAAGCATTCGTTTACGAATGTCTCATAAACAGTGATGGTAGCTGGAGAAAAGGAAATCCAGTGGCTGAAATAACAAATGTGCAAATAATTAATGGAAAAGAAACAAAATTGACCAATCGTATGAAAGAAATATTAGGAGATATGATTGTGCCAGAAAAGATTAATTCAGAAAAATCATTCTACAAAACTCTCAATGGCCATTTTGTGAAAATAGATGGTGCGGTTAATACTGAATCCATGAAAGTCAGCGGTGGATGGCAATTACAAATGAACAGGCCCTCAAACATTCAAGAAATAACTGAGGCTAAAAATGGAACACTATATGTTGTGGACACTCCAATAATGCAGAGTAGTAAATCTGTCTGTCAGACTCTGGCGAGTATGCCTGAATGTAGTCTGTTTCTCAATATGTTAAAATCTTGCGATATTACAGCAACTGAACTACAGAATTGGCGGGCATATGCGGGTGACCAATTATTCGGAAATCTTTATGAGTACCAATCACATTATTATCTCACGCATAATTATGACTATACAATTTATGCTCCTACTAATGAAGCTATGATGAAAGCATTTCAAATGGGGCTTCCTACTCTCGAAGATTTGGCTGCTGCGGAGGAATATGATTTAGAAATGGAGGAGAAAACAGAACATTCTGACTCGGCGGAACATGTGAAATCTATCATGAGAGATTTCATTAAGTATCATATACAATACGACGCGGTATTTGTTGACAACGGATTTGATGAAAGTAATTATGACACAAAACAATTGCAGATGATACCAATAGTTGGCTCAGATGGTAACCCCACAGAAGAATACACTATTGGTAAGCCTTATAGCCTTAGGGTGAACGCAAGCAAAAGCGGAATAAGCCTAATTGATAATATGGGAAGAGCCTCAAATGTAATCACACAAAACGGATTGCATAATAACATCGCTTGTGAATATTGGTTTTCAGGGATTTCTCCTAACCCATACTTTCAGACAATTGAAAGTATGGCAAATGTTGCAGTACACGCCATTGACTCACCTTTGATATACAACTATCATGCTGGTTCAATTGATCCAGAATATAATCAGTTCATTTATAAAGAAAGGAAATTTTAATAATACTACAGATA
>JAGHSE010000317.1 GCA_018066015.1 Candidatus Colivivens equi | reverse complement strand
GTCTATGAGAGACCTTATAGAACAAATGCCTAATCCAAAGCCACATTTCAATACTGTATCTACTTATGTACGCAGATTAGAGAGTCATGGAATGATTGTTCATAAAGTTCTTGGGCCGAAATTTTATCTTTACGATGCAGCTATGACTCGTGAAAAATATGCAGAAATAATAAATAAGGATAGTATTGAAAAGTTTTTTAATGGTTCGAATATGGAGTTCATCTCTCAACTTGTACAAGAACAGGAAATTAGTATAGATGATTTAAAAGAACTGATTAATCTGATAGAAAAATGATATTAGGTGCATTTGTTGTTTATATTTTGGAGTGGGCTCTAACGTTGCTTATTTTTTACGCATTGTTTAAATTGTGTTTTTATAATAGCACTCTGCATCGTTTCAATCGTTGTTATCTTTTGGGAAGTGTGGTTGTTTCAATGATTCTTCCACTTATTCATATCAACAACACACTTACACCACAACTGACAATTGAGGGAACATCAATCATCAAGGAACTTAGGCATAGTACCGAAGCAAATATCCTACTCCCAGATGTAGAGGTATTAGCCAGTCATAATAACTCTGCTTCTAATACTATTTGGGCTATTATTATCATTGCTTTATTTGTAGTATATGTATTTACTCTAATGATTGGTTGGACTCGCTCAATATGCAAAATGAAGAGTTTTATAAAAGATAAACGACAGTACAGGCTTAATCGTTGGATACATCTTGTTGTCCACGATGAACCTTATGGACCTTTTAATTGGATAAACTACATTATAGTACCATCCTCAGATTCTGGATTTTCACGCCGAGCAAGCATATTGCACGAAATTTCTCACGTCAGACTACTTCATTTCTTTGACCTTTTTTTCCTGCTTATATGTACTGTTTTCAATCCTGTTTGTTGGCTAATTATGAAAGAAATAAAGATAGTTCACGAATACGAAGCCGATGATGAAGTGATCAATCATTATCATGTTCCGGCTTTGGATTATCAGCGATTATTACTAGTACGAACTGTTGGTGCAGAGGCCTATGCGCTTGCTAGTTCATTTAATCTTAACATTAAAAATCGAATTATTATGATGAAGAAACAACAAACCACTAAATGGCGAATCCTTTGGGTACTTGTAGCCATACCAATTGCAGGTATTGCACTCTCTACTTTTGCAAAAAGTAATGACCTTGCCCCGATATTCTCGCAGACAGAAAGTTCATCTGAATTCAAGTCTGCAATCGTTCAGTCCGTTCAGGAACCAGTCATTGAAAATATGTCTGTAAGTAATCCAGAAGAACAGACAGAAAGTGATATCAAAACCATTGAGACCATTCCTGACGACAAGAATCCATTAGTAGTAGTAGATGGAAAAATTGTAGAAATCAAAGAGGTATATAATCTTTTAAAGGAAACTGATGATATACTCAGTGCTAATGTACCGAAAACATTTTTTGATATTCTTGGAATCAAGAAAGACGACATAGAATCTCTGACCGTCCTTCGTGGCGAAGCCGCAAAGAGATTATGGGGCAATAGAGGTGAGAATGGAGTTATTCATATCACGACAAAGAATTTTAATAATCAAGTTGATTTAGTTCCACCAGTAGAATCAGGCAAAGATTCTAAAGAAGAACAAGTGTTTCAAGTCGTAGAAAAAAAGCCTGAATTTAATGGTGGAATGTCAGGACTATTTGAATTTTTGAGACAAAATATTCATTATCCAGAATTGGCAAAGGAAATGCAAGTAGAAGGTAGAGTACTTGTAAAATTTGTGGTAAATAAAGATGGTAGCATTTCAGATGTTGAGGTAGCAAAGGGTGTAGATGATAATGAGAAAGCAAAACCAACTGCAGAAAGCGAGAGCAGAAAAGGTCTGACATCAGAGTTAAAGGAACTTCAAACAAAATATGACGAAGCTTGCAATGCCATCAATGAAGAAGCTGTCAGATGTATAAAGTCAATGCCAAATTGGACACCTGGTATGGAAAAGGGTAAAACTGTTAGAGTAAGTTTCACTATACCAATCAATTTCCGTCTAAGGTGAAATAAGTTTATCGTAAAGTTTAGCAAGACACAACGACATTTGTTATTCAAAAAGCCGATTTACCCCACTTTCCTTTGAGATAAATATATCTCTCAACAGAAAGTGGGGCTAGGGGTTAATATCTCTTTGGTCTTACTTTTATTGTATGTTTTTCCTACATTTTTGGATTTTGTCGTTGACTGCTGTGCGGGGTATACCTAAACGGACGGCTTCTAGATAGTCTGCCAGGGCTGACTTGTATTGTTTGGATTGGTAGTGAATATCTGCCCTAGTGAGTAGGTAGTGGCTATTTGATGGGTCTAGATGGATGGCCTTGCTTATATCCATTAGGGCTAATTCGTAAAATTGTTGTTTTTGTTCGTTTTCGGCTCTGAGCGCATAGGGTTCTGCTTTGTCAGGATATTGACTGATAAGGCTTTCAAGTTGGGTGTTGGCTTCTTGTGGTTTACCTGTTTGCTGAAGGATGATGGTGTTGCCCAAGAGTGCCATATAGTTATCGGACTCAACGGCTAGGGCTTTCTTGATATATTTCTTTGCTTTATCATATTTCATCAACCTAGTATAGGCATACCCAAGGAGTGCGTTGATTGCGGAGTCGGACTTGGAACGATTGAGTTCTTGTTTGTAAATAATTTTTTCGTAGTCGGATATTGCAGACTGGTACATTCCTATTCGTAGATAGAGGTCGGCTCGTGAACGTAGGAATATTGTGGTAGATGGAAATATCTCAAGTGCTTTATCGTAGTTGGCAAGTGCTTCTTGATTGCGTCCGAGTCGTTCTTGGATTTTTCCGAGATTAGTGTAGATTAGTGCGTTTTTGGGGTTAGACGGGTCTTGGCGAAGTGCTTTTTGGTAGAGTTCTTCGGCAAATAGTATGCTGTCGTGCTGAGTTGCGGTGACGGCACGTTCCACAAGGTTCATGTAGGAATCTTGTGCATAACATTGCAGGGAAATGGTTAATAACGTCAACAAAAGCACTTTGTGCCTGTTCCATGGAATGCGTTGCAGGCTGTTCCAAGGGCACTTTGGGTTTATTCTAAGGAGTTTCGTTCGTTTCAATTTAGTCATTAGCGGTACTTGCTTTCTTCTTTGTCGTTGAGCATTGACAGGTATGATATATATCTGCTTTGGCTGATAAGGTGGTTTTCTACAGCTTCTATGACTGCACATCCTGGTTCATGAGTGTGTGTGCAGTTGTTGAATTTGCACGTTTGGGAATATGTGAATATTTCTTTAAAATAATCACTTATATCTTCTTTATCCATGTCAAATGTTCCAAATCCCTTAATGCCTGGAGTATCGATGATGAAGCCATCATTGAGTGGGTACATCTCGGAATATGTTGTGGTGTGTTTGCCTGTATCGAAAGCATCGGAAATATCTGCTGTGCGCAGATTTATTCCTGGTATAAGTCTATTGATTATTGTGGTCTTGCCTACGCCACTATGTCCAGAGAGCAGAGCGATTTGTCCTGCTAGTGCATCTTGCAATGCATCTATGCCTATGTTTTGTTCTGCTGATATTGGGATACATTTATATCCAATAGATTCATAGAGTGAGATGAGTGATGACAGGGTCTTATTGTCGTCTTGGTCGTAGGCGTCAATTTTGTTAAACACTAATATAGCAGGGATGTCGTAGGCTTCGGCATTTGCGAGAAAGCGATCAATGAATGTGGTGGTGGTGATGGGGTGATTTACTGTCACTATCAACACGCAGAGGTCAAGGTTTGCCGCCAGGATGTGAGATTGTTTTGATAGGTTTATGGATTTTCTGACTATATAATTTTTACGGTCAGCAACGGCGGTAATCATACCATCAGCAAACTCCACCCTGTCGCCTATAACGACAGGGGAAGTAGAGCGTATGCCCTTAATGCGAAAATTACCTTTGACAGTACACGTCTCAAGTGTTCCATCGTCAGAAAGGACAGTCTGCCATGTGCCTGTATTTTTAACTACCAGTCCTGTCATGAATTTTTAACGTCAACTAATTTTATCGCCAACGTCAGCGGATTAGTGAGCATTGTTTTATACTGTCATGATTTCTTTGTTCTTTGCGTCAAGAACTTCGTCAATTTTCTTGATAAACTTGTCATGAATCTTCTGGCAATCACCTTCTGCATCCTTCTCTACATCTTCTGGTACACCATTCTTAACACTTTTCTTCAAGGCATCAATGGCGTCACGACGAGCATTTCTTACACTGATTTTAGCTTGTTCAGCCTCTTTCGCACATTGCTTTGTAAGTTCACGACGACGTTCCTCTGTAAGTACAGGAATACCTAAACGAATTTGTTCACCATTATTTTCGGGCATAATACCTACAGGTGAGTCAATGATGGCTTTTTCAATGACTTTAAGCATACTACGGTCCCAAGGTTTGATTACGATGCTACGTGCATCAGGAATGCTGATGTTAGCCACATTGCTAAGAGGCATCATAGCTCCGTATGAATCAACTTTGATTCCGTCGAGGATATGTACGTTTGCACGACCAGCACGAATTCTGCTGAGTTTTTCATCAAGTGCCATAACAGCCATTTCCATAGCTTCTTCGGCTTCATTTAAAAATTTCTTTACTTCTTCCATAGTTTTTAATTTGGGGCTATTAACTGGTTGCTATTAGTCCTAGTTTAATATTCTAAAAATTCTCTAATGTTTTGTATCACTTACTGAAAACCACTGACTCATCACTGCAGTATCTTACATCCAGTACAAGGTTTGAGTTGTTTGAAGAAATCATTACCCTTGTCGTCAACTAGTATGAATGCTGGGAAATCCTCAACTTCAATCTTCCAAATAGCCTCCATTCCAAGTTCTGGATACTCTACACATTCAATTGACTTGATATTGTTTTGCGCCAGGATTGCAGCCGGACCGCCTATGCTTCCAAGATAGAATCCTCTGTGTTTCTTACATGCATTGGTTACGTCAATAGAGCGATTGCCTTTTGCCAACATGATGAGTGAACCTCCATTTTCTTGGAATTCATCAACATAGGGGTCCATACGTCCTGCAGTAGTAGGTCCCATACTGCCACATGCCATATCAGTAGGAGTCTTTGCTGGTCCTGCATAGTAAATAGGGTGTTCCTTAAGATACTGAGGCATACCTTCACCAGCATCAAGACGAGCCTTAATCTTAGCATGAGCAATGTCTCGTCCGACTATGATTGTGCCATTGAGAGAAAGACGAGTAGAAACAGGGTATTTTGAAAGTTGTTTGCAAACCTCTTCCATTGGTTGATTAAGATTAACTTTCACGACTTCACCTTCACCAGCATTACGGAGTTCGGCTGGTATCAATTCTGATGGATTATCATCCATTTTTTCAATCCAAATACCCTCTTTATTGATTTTACACTTGATATTTCTGTCAGCAGAACAACTTACGCCTAAACCTATTGGGCAACTTGCTCCATGACGAGGCAGACGAACAACACGAACATCGTGAGCCATGTATTTTCCACCAAACTGAGCACCAAGTCCGATTTTATAAGCCTCTTGAAGGAGTTGTTTCTCAAGTTCTATATCACGAAAAGCACGACCAGTCTCATCGCCTGTA
The DNA here is from genome assembly GCA_018066015.1 of Candidatus Colivivens equi. Classification (GTDB taxonomy): domain Bacteria; phylum Bacteroidota; class Bacteroidia; order Bacteroidales; family Bacteroidaceae; genus Colivivens; species Colivivens equi. The sequence goes on along the minus strand of JAGHSE010000317.1, from coordinate 5,380 downwards.
GTAGGCAGATTGTCGTAGTAGTGAGTTGATGCTAATTTTACTGTAAGCAAGTTCTTCTCAGCACTTGTTCCACCAATAACGATTGCGATATGATAAGGAGGACAAGCAGCAGTGCCCAGACTCTTCATTTTTTCTACAAGGAAAGGGATGAGAGTTCCAGGATTTTGGATGCGTGCCTTTGTTTCCTGATAGAGGTAAGTCTTATTCGCACTACCACCCCCCTTTGTAACACAAAGGAATCGGTACTCCATACCTTCAGTAGCTTCAAGGTCTATCTGAGCAGGAAGATTGCACTTGGTGTTTACCTCTTCATACATAGACAGAGGCGCATTTTGAGAATAACGAAGATTTTCTTCTGTATAAGTCTTGAAAACACCTTTTGCCAGTGCTTCTTCATCACAAAAACCAGTCCATACTTGTTGCCCTTTTTCACCATGAATAATAGCAGTGCCAGTATCTTGACACAGAGGGAGCATTCCCTTAGCAGATACTTCGGCATTACGAAGGAAGGTGAGGGCAACATACTTGTCATTATCACTAGCCTCGGGGTCGCGAAGAATTTTTGCTACTTGCAGATTATGACTTCTGCGAAGAAGGAAACTGACATCTCGGAAAGCCTGATTAGCCATTCTTGTGAGAGCCTCAGGTGTGACTTTAAGGATTTCTTTTCCTTCAAACTCGCTCACACTGACACCATCCTTTGTGAGCAGGTAATATTCAGTGTCGTCCTTACCGACCTGAAACATTGGTGCATACTTAAATTCTACCATTGTCTTTTTTGTTATTTGTTATTTGTTAATGATTACTATTAAGGAATGAGGAATGTGAAATGTGGAATTTATAATCCCACATTAGTCGCCTGGCGCCGCTACACCATTGTTGACGTTATTAGTACCCAAAGATTTCTTCAAGCGAAACTCGTTTTATTGGTGCTATTTTCTCAAGTGATTTAATATCCAATTCACTTTCATTTCCAAGAATCAGATACCTATATGCTCTGCCTTTTACATGTTTTTTCTGGAAATCCATTATATCTTGCAATGTCATATTTTTTACATTTTCATAAATATCCTTGGCAATGTCATGGTCAAGTCCTAAGTGCCTTGCAACGATATAACTACTGAGTACGCCATCGCGAATAGTGCGTTCGGTAGAAAGACGTTTAACGACTGCGTCTTTTGCAAGTGTAAATGAATTTTCTGATTCTGGTGTATTCTCAATAATGTCACAGAAGGTATTATATGCATCCATCATCTTGTCGTTTTGAGTAATGATGTATGAATAGAACGTGTTGTGTTGTCCCTTATATGCAGGTGTGTTGTAACTTGCAGCGGCACTGTACGCCAATCCTCTGGCTTCGCGGAGTTCTTGGAATACAACACCATTCATACCCTCTCCAAAATATTCGTTGAATAATGCTTTTTGAGCTTCTAATGTTGGATCAAAGATTTCTCCATTATCACTAAAGCCCATCATATATATATTTTTAGCATCGTATGGAGCCAAGATTATTTCATTTGTTGCAGTTGGAAGAGTTGGATAGATATCAGCATATTGTCCGTCTTTAAGATTTGAAGCTTTAAGTTCTGAATCTATTTCATGTTCGATGTCAGCTATTGAGAGTGGTCCATAATAGACAATAGTCTTTTTATAAGATAGCAAGTCGGATAGTTTGTCTAACAGTATTTGCGGATCTGTTTCATTAAGTTCCTTAGCCGACATTATATTTGTTGCTTCGTTTAATTGTCCAAAACAACCATACATACGTAATTTGTTAAAACATGTACGCTGATCAAACTTTGCATCAGCACGAGACTTTAGTTCATCTCTTACCAGATTGCTAAATATAGTCTCATCACTCTGTGCATTCTTTACCCAATTCATGCAAAGTTCCAATGCCTGTGACATATTCTCAGCCAGACCAGAAATTGTAATCAATGAAGTAGATGATGTTACACTGATTGAAGCATCACAAGCTAAATGATATAATTCGGTTTGGAGTTCTTCTGACGTCATCTTGTCTGTACCAAGATATGCGATAAAATCAGATGCAAATGGCAGACATTTGTCAGCTTTGCTTCCATGTTCAATGCGGAACTGAAGCATAAATGTTTCATTTGTAGTGTTTTCTTTATACAAAAGTTCGTCTCCGTTATTGTATGATTTCTGAGTCATATCTTTTTTGTAATCTACAAAGACTGGTTCAATTGGTCTTACCTCAGATGCAACTACATCTTTCACAAACTGACTTTGTAGATTGCGGTTCATTTCAATTGGAGAAATTGCTGGTTTTTCTATCTTCTTGATATTAGGATCAACTCCCTGACACTTATATATACAAGCATATCCGTCAGTGAGATATTTATTAGCATAATCAACTATATCCTGTTTAGTAATCTTGCTCAGACGGTCTATTTTCTCAACCTCGTCCTTCCAGTCTGTGCCATTAACAAAAGCATTAACAAACATTGACGCACGACTACTATTGTCTTCCAGTTCACGCATCAAATCTAACTTGGTATTATTGATAATAGACTCCAACAACTTTTCGTCAAAATTACCACTCTTGAGTTTTTCTATTTCTTCAAGCATAATATCCTTTGCCTCATCAAGAGTCTGACCTTCTTTTGGCACAGCCAGGGTAATAAATTCAGCAAAGTCAGTCATTCCGTTCACTCCACATCCTACCTCAAGCACTTTCTGTGCCTGATTGATGTCTATGTCAAACAATCCTGCCTTTCCATTACTGAGCAAATTGCTTATGACTTGTATATATTCATTTTCCAGACTCTTCTCACCAGGACATCCCCATGCCAAGATAACTTTTTCAGCTTCTTGCCCGTAAATAGTTTTCTTTACTGGTGATGTTAGAGGTATCATAGGAATACTATCCAGTTTGGCTCTTTGCGACTCTAAATCAGGATTAGACTTCCATTCACCGAAATATTGTTTGATGATATTAATTGTTTCATCAAAATCCAAATTACCACTCATACAGATTGCAACATTGTTTGGCACATACCATTTTGCAAAATGATTTTTGATATTTTTGATTGAAGGGTTTTTGAGATGTTCACCTTGACCAATCACAGTTTGTTTTCCATAAGGATGATTTGGGAACAGAATTTGTCCGATAGTTTCCCACACCTTATCCATGTCATCAGTAAGATGAATATTATATTCCTCATAAACAGCTTCTAACTCAGTGTGGAAACCACGAATGACCATATTCATAAAACGGTCACTTTGTACTTTTGCCCAATTCTCTATTTGATTTGATGGAATATCTTCAATATAGCAAGTCACATCATCGCTAGTATATGCGTTACTGCCAATAGAACCAATTGAAGCCATCAATTTGTCGTATTCATTTGCAATTGCATATTTTGACGCCTTGTTGCTAATACTGTCAATTTCATGGTAAATAGCTTTACGCTTCTCTACATCTGTTGTAGTACGATATACTTCATAGAGATTTTCAATTTTATCAAGCAAAGGTTTTTCAGCCTCGTAGTTGCTCGTGCCGAAGTGAGTTGTACCTTTGAACATCACATGTTCTAGGTAATGTGACAAACCTGTCGTTTCAGATGGGTCATTTTTCCCACCTACTCGTACTGCTATATAAGTTTGAATACGAGGTTGGTCTTTGTTGACCGTCAAATACACTTTCAATCCATTGTCAAGAGTGTATATCCTTGTCTCCATAGGGTCGTTTGCAACAGATTCGTAATCATGCGAACAACTCAATATTGCTAATGTAGCAATTACCAAACAGAATAAAGATTTAATTTTCATAATGTTATATCTATTGTTTATTTTTTATCGTTGGCGTTAATTTAGTGTTGGTGGCGTTAAATTTAGTTGTCGTTGTCGTGTTGATGATAAAGATGAGTAGCAGTGACCCATTTTATTCCTTTAACAAAGTCATTAAGTTGCTCCTCACTTACGTCACCCATATCAAATTCCTTTTTTGCATCAGCTTTGATTAACTCAATCCATTTGTCGTATGCTTCTGCATTGGGATTTTTAATACTGTAATCACATTCTAATGCCGCTACATGTTCCAAAATATCCTCAATATTGGTTATTTCATTATTCTTGACTTGCGTAACCACACTTTCTATTTCACTTTTTCGAACAATAAAACCTAACATATCTACATACTCATCATCCTTCCAAGTCGTATCACATATATCAAGAATAAGTTTGTAGTATTCCAGCCCCTTCTCTAATGCGTCCTTTCTAATGAAACATCCTTCATAATAATATTCATCACTGTTGCTAGTAGTCTGTAGTTTGGTTAGCTCCTCTATACCCTGTTTTACATACTGGCGTATGTATGGGTTTGGAAAATCAAATGTAATGATATCATGTTTTGCCATTTCACAACGTTCATCACGCTTTGGCCACTTATTGACATCGCGCCAAGTTCCTACAGTCTTGATATTTATTCCTGGAACAATATACGTTTTGTCGGGACTTGCCAATACATACGAGAAAGGCAGTCGTGATAAATCTGGATGTTGGGTCAATTTGCCCATTACCATAGAGAATGCTCCAATAGTTGCAGGCCAAAGAATATGACAGCCTGAGGCAGTCTTTGCTCCTCGCCGCAATGTGCCCCAATGTATTGGTCCCATTTTGTAGGCATGATTACTCTGATTTGTGTTGGAACCAGCATTATAAAAGGAAAATTCTCCGCCTATGAGTAATGTGCTCTTATGATGACTGCAAGAAAACGGCCCACATAGTGCAGCACATGACTCTCCGTTGTCCATATAAGAATTAGCAAAGAACAAAGAAGTTTCACTTGAGAACCCCTTTCCTATATGCACAGATTCACCAACAAAACTCTCATACACTTTTGCTCCATCTGTGATAGTAGCATTGCATGCAACAACACTATTTTCAATAATCACATCAGTACCTAAGTATGTAGAAGCATCATCTTGGCTTAAGATGACAGAATCTACAATCTTTGACGCACCCTCAATTACGGCACACTCACCAATTGTTGTCTTTTTTATAGTCCTGGAACTTTGCCTTGTCACTAAATCAAACACAACGGGATAATGTATCATCAACCAAGCTAACTGTGCAGTAAGTTGAGGAACTAAAACAATATTGCCATCCCCACCTTCGTTCAGCACTGATATTATGTTAGGAGAGCCCTCTTTGCCACTACCTTTTATCATCTTCACATTTGAGATTCTGGTCCCACGTCCGATTTCAACGTACCCATAAAAATTAGTGTTACGAATACTACAGGTATCAAAATCATCTGCTACCAATATCAACGACCAGTCCTCTGCCCAACATCTCTGGCGTGACTCAAGTATTTCTATTTCTGCAATAGTTAATTTTCGCATATTCTATTAGT
>JAGHSE010000304.1 GCA_018066015.1 Candidatus Colivivens equi | reverse complement strand
ATTTCATCTTGTTTATTTGGGCCAAATATGTGTCTGAGCTATCGCTCGATCCAACATTTGTGCTATTGAAACCAGCAAGCACTGCTTGACCTATAGATAACTTTGAGATTACTTTTTGCTGCTCATTGGTTAATCCTATGCATTCAGCAATGCGCTGTGAATCATCCGCTGCAACCAACTTGTGAACTATTTTTACGTTTGTATTCTTTATTGCATCTTCGATAAGTCGTGTTGGAACTTGATCAACAATCATCATGCCCTGACCATACGCACGCACTTCAGATAAAAAATTACTAAACATAAGTCCTGATTTATACTGAGGAGATTCTGTGTTAAGACAATTTGACATTATACGATGAGCTTCCTCTACTACCACCAAATGGCGACACTCATTTGAATTGAACGAAATCTTTCCAGATTCAGCTTCAGCTATGCGGTATTCGTATAGGAATTGTAAGAGAATGGACATGATGAAGGCTCGATCTTGATCGTCACCAGCATATGACAAATTAATAATGACAGGCGTTCCAAATAATTCATCCCATGTAATATCCTCTAACTTACTGTTATTAAGCAATTCATCTTTCCAACCGAACTTCAAACTCTGGAAACGAGTTCTTAACGCAGCTGATATATTCTGGGTATTCTCTTGTGCGTAGCCAATTTCAGCCATGAACTCTTTTATAAATTTCTCGTTAATTGATGTCAAAGTTGGGAAGCCTTTCTTCATATAATTGGTACGATCACCCTTATCCAACATTGGATGCGTATCCGTATAAAGTGTATATAGTAGGTGCTCCAAAATAACAGGCAGAATATCCTGCATTGGGAATGCAGAAGCAAATATAGATTTTAATCTGTCAATATGAGAGAGAACCCTCATCTCACTATTAGGAAGATTTATGACCTCAAAAGGATTAAGTTTTAACTTTTCTGGCACGATGTTTCCTTTTGTATACCTGTCACAACCAGGAATGAATATTTTTATTTTTTTCTTAGGATCTTTGACCTTATTATTAAATTCAATAGCCCAATCGACATATTCAGTTTTAGCTGGTTCAATTACAAAGAATGGTTTTTTAGTCTTCATAAAACCATCAAGAACACTTAAAACGGTATTTGTTTTTCCACTTCCGTTAACACCGCAGACTAACGAATGTCTTGATAATGTGTCAATAGGCAATTTTACTGGAATCTCACTGCTTGTACCTCCATAAAGCATCTTGCCCATATCAAGAGCTATCGTTGTATCCGGAAGTTCCTGTGGAGTAAGGCTGAACTCTGGTGCGCTATCTACAACACTAACACCTGGTATAGAATGTAAAGGGAAATTGACCAATGCAGCCAGTTCCTTAGTTGTCAACAAAGTTTGTAGAGAAGAAAAATCATCACCAAACGGATGATGGAATAGTGGGCCATTTTTAAACTTTACCAACAACTGAGGTGATTTTGCTGTACCTCTATGTTCCACTATGGAAGAAACGTCATGGATTCGTATAGGTTCCAAGGTTGAATCAACACCACTCAATATTGACTTTAGTTGCAACGAAGAAGACGGATTTGCTTGTTCTGTAAAAAGAAGGCAATTTACATTCCATGCACCTATTGCTTTAGCAGTTTCAAATCGTTTCTCATATGTTTTCAATTTGTTTGCAGCAGCTTCAGCATGTTTGTTCACCAAGGTTTTACTTAACCCCTTTGTCATGCTTTTAGAGTAGGTAGTTGTATCTGAAATCTGTTTCGATTTTCCCGTGGTGTGAGCATCGTTGGATGATCTCTGGGGAACAAATCCAGACAATACATTCATACCAGATATACCAGATAAGCCCAAGAAGGTGGCTAAAGGATTATTTGACATAAGCGCACCACCCATGGCATGTTCCAATCCTGGTAATATAGCCATGGCTGGTGGAAAAAATAGTCCTGCTGCCATGTAAACACCAGCACCTAACATTGCTGCGCCTAATCCTTTTTTGTAATCTTTGTGAGATTCTCCTTCAGAATGGCTCCAGCTTTCAAATTTTGAATGTCCTTCTGTATGTGCAACAGAAGATCCTTCTTGTACAGATTGAGAGATGTTAATTGACTTAACAGACTCTATCTGACCTCCCATTTCACGACATTGATTTAATAACAAATCCAATCTGTCATTTGACACAGGTGAAGCAGTTACAAGGTAAGCATATTTTTGACCACGGAGTCCACCCACAAGGTGTTCCACAGTGCCTAAAGCTTCTCCTTTGTCCGCCAATGTAGGAATACCAGTTATTGCTTTTACACTATTATAAGTTGTGCTAAAATGTTGTTTTAAAGCATCATTTTCCTCGTTGAATTGTTCAAACTGAAGCCCTGGCCAACATACTTTTGCAAAATTATTAAGGGCAGAAACAGACGAAGACATTGGTTTGTTTTCACTTCCATCATTTCTTAAGCCCAAATATATCTCATTGGTTTTACCATTTCCTATTACAAGAAATGTCAACTGAGTGTCAGGAACTGCACAAGATAATAGAATTTTCTGAATATAGCCGAAGCAAGAAGGTAATGTCTCGTTTATCGGTCTTCCAACTTGTTTCAGTTTTAACCATGATATATGCTTATATAATTTTTGACTAATATCAGACCCTACAATCTCTATAAGAGATTCGTTTTTAGACAAAGAATCTAAATATTTTCTTTCAGCACAGCAAGTCATTGTTTGCGACATCATTGATGCGGCAAGTACATTTTCGGCATATTGCTCTTTTGTTATATTGTGTTGAATATCGTTTTGCATATATTTTACTTAAAGAAAATTGCTAATTTGGCATAACTTACATAATCGTCAATTAATAAATCAACATACGACTTTGTCTGTTGCTTTGCAGAATCAATACCCGAAATATTTATTTTATTTTTCAAGAATACGTCCCAAGAATATGAACTAAAGATCTCGGAATCATACTTCCTGTAATAGTCATAATGCTGCTTTCTATCCGAGTCCCATCGATCCTTATAAACATCCAAGTCACACATCACCATCCAACATGACGCAACTGCATCTCTTATGATATGTCCTTTACCATCGCCTGTAAAACGAGTAGATAATTGTTCGGCTCCTGATTTTGTTATTGATGCCGACAATCCTGTTATTTTAAGAGACTTAGACGATGATGGATTGTATTCAAATGCCTGAAGAGCTGATTTCAGCTTTTTAATTACCGAATCTACGATATAACTTGTTATGGATTTCTCGCATTCAGCTGCAAAATCATAATGAACTAGATATTCAAATGTACTTGTAAATTTGCTCTTTAGAGCACGTACATTACGTACCTTCTGATAACCATTTTCTTCATATTCCATACCTATATAATGATCACCATACTTATCCTTAGTCAATGATAAGTATTCATACACATCACCTCTCTCATAGGCAAGCATAATATCCCACGCCTTGTCAATAATTTTCGCTTTTATGCTCTTGTTGACTATCTCACGAATATTGCCAGACCAATCGTACTGAGAAATCGCAGTTTGAGCAATTTTTCGCAGCTCTTCTTCTTTCTTCGCAGTAACATAATCTGCATAGCTCAAATGAGCTACACCTTGCGAAACTATCACAGATGGATTGTCATCCGCAGGACATTGGTTCTCATTTAAATTGAAAACATCCATAAATATCTGACGTACGAAGTCCATGCGTGACGCACCGCCAGTTAGATATACACAAACGACCTTATTGTCCTTAAGTTTTTCCTCCTTAAATTTTACTACCTCACTTCTAACCTTTTCTATATAACCTTCGGAATTGTTCAAACCAAGTATTTTATTCACATCTTCTTTTGAAATTTTAAATCCGCCAAAACCACATATAGGTGATTCCTCTGAACTTGTTAAATCGTTATAATCAAACTGCAAAGAGAATTTCTGCAACTTGTTTCCATAGAAGGATTCCTTAGCTTTTCTGAACGAATAAAGCATTTGGTTATATGGATTTGAGCCTTTGTCTTTTCCATATGTTTTTGAGAATTCATGCATATAAGGATCACAAGGGTGTTCCATAGCGTAATCTAATAATAAACGCTCAACCTCGCTTGCGCCTAAATCACATCCGTGATCTATCGGTTTTTGCAACTTATTATTTAAGTAAGTAAAATCAATAGTACTTGATCCATAATCAACAATTAAAACACCTTCCTTCACTTGTGAGTCAATTTTCGAATCAGGTTGTGTCCTTGCTCGGAAATACGCCGCTCTTGATTCTTTTTGAATACCAGCAACAGGTAAACCTGCGTCTTCTGCAATTTTAATGTAAGCAGATTCTTCAGATTTCCACTTTTCATCTTGAGATGGACGAGCTATATATACTACATGTTTACGACTTTTATAATCTGGATGTCTATCTAAGATACCAGAATAAACACCTTTCATGAAAGCAACCATACGATTCCTTTCAATTTCACTCATCTCAGACGGTCTTTTCTTAAAAGCTATCTGAAAATCTTTTGCATAAGGAGCATTCTGAATCGCGGATTCTCCAACACAGATAGACTCACGACCCTCTTGTTCAAGAATAGCGACAGCAGACTTAATCACATTTAATCCTGGCAAAATATCCAAATCCTTTTTTTCTGGTGTTGTTATACCATAAAACGCAGCGGATGTCTCACCATGACCAAAATCAATTCCAATAATGAATTCTGTATCTGAAGTAACGGTAACCATAATTTTAATTCTTTGGTATATATACTATTCCTTGTGCTGCAATTACCTTAGTACCCTCAACTTCTCGTATGATAGCAGGCAAGTACATAGTTAGCTCCGAAACATTAGGATTCATCTTCTTTGTAAAGTAAGCTGAATTTGATTCCGAGAATGTAATAACCTCATAACCATAGCCCTGAAGACTGAAAATCATATTTTGAATATGCTGATTCTTTGTTTCGCTTTTCATGTCTTCCATAAAAAGATATTGAAGTGAAGTAACAATCTGTGGGTACTTCTTTTCAAGAACACAATCTTCTATTTTGCTTCCGATTTGAGCAAGCAAGTCCTTACGATCTCTTTGAATCTTATTGATTATTTCATCAACTTCTTTGCATACGGATCCTATACCAGATACAATAGTTTGTATTTCGTTATCTGTAATATCTTTAGAAATATCAGTTTTTACTTCTTTGACATTTACCGAATGCTTTTTACCTTCTCTTGTGTATACTTTCTTTACACCTACGGTTCCTAAACCTGCAACCATAGCCAACCAAGGACTAATAAAGGCACATATAACAGTAGGAAGTAGTGTAACTGCGTTCTGAATGAAATCAGAATCTTTTTCATAAGAATTATCTTCACCTTCCATGGTAGTCTTCAAGGAAAGGTTCATAAAATCTATTGATTCTGACAATGTTAGTTTCTGGAATGATAACGCCATTTTTAGGGCATAACTCAACAATTCAGCATCTGAAGAGTTCAACGAATTACGGAACTCATTATCTGAAACTAGGAGTTCTTCGATATGATTGTAAACCACTTGCTGAAGTTCAGCATAATCTTTAGGAAGTCTAAAACCCTGTAAAGAACTTCTAAGTTTTTCTTGTGATTCAAGAAAAACTTTGCTTAATGAAGTAGAATTCATAATCTATATTATTTTACGTTAATTTTATGTTCATTAAAATCTTGGAATTGATCAGAGTTCTCATTGAACTCTTTTCGTAATTCATCCATGTTGTCCATTGCATCAATTTCATTAATGATGTCAAACATGTCTTGAAAATGCTCATTAGTGGAAAATTCAGCTAATACAATTTTATCTTCATCTACCGTCGAATTCCCAGTCATGAAAGCAGATAGTATATTGT
>JAGHSE010000412.1 GCA_018066015.1 Candidatus Colivivens equi | reverse complement strand
GTGTTTAGGTATTAGATTATATTATTACAAAAAAAGCGTGCCACTTTACTTTTGACACGCTCTCTTTGAATTAATTGCGATAGATAAATTCGTAATTATTCTTCAGTAGGAGTTTCAGCAACTTCTTCTGCTGGTGTTTCTTCTACTACAGGTGCATTTTTCTCTGCGATTTTCTTTGCGATGGCTTCTTTTACTGCTTTTTCTGCTTTGATGCGTGCATCATAAGATGCTTTCTTTGCAGCCTTGTTTGCATCAACAAAACCTTGCAATTTGCTTTGCTTTTCCTGTTTCCATGCTTCAAACTTCTGTTTTGCAGTTTCTTCGTCAAAAGCGCCCTTCTTTACTCCACCAAGGAGGTGTTTCATGAGGTAGATACCCTCATTAGACAGGATGTTGTGAACTGTGTCTGTAGGTTGTGCACCTGTAAGAACCCAATAAAGAGCACGATCAAAGTTGATGTCTGCTGTTGCTGGGTTTGTGTTTGGATTGTAAGTACCAATCTTTTCAACAAAGCGACCATCACGTGGTGCATCTGAGTTTGCGATTACGATATAGTAGAATGCATAATTCTTTCTACCGTGACGCTGCAATCTAATTCTAGTTGCCATAATAAAACTTGTTTAATAATTAAAATTACTAATTTATTTTTGTTGAATATGCTCCCAACTCGTGAAAGCGTGTGCAAAGGTAAGAAAAATAACTGGAATTTGTAGCGAAAATGACAAAATCTTTTTTGAATATTTCGTTATTTTATTAACTTTGCAAAAATATTTGAGGTAAAAATGAATCACGTTGTAATTATGGCAGGTGGGGTAGGCAGTCGTTTTTGGCCAATGAGTACTCCCGAGTGTCCGAAACAGTTTATTGACATACTGGGATGTGGACGTACATTTATTCAGATGACTTTTGATCGTTTTAAAGGAATAGTATCTCCTGAAAATGTATGGATTGTCACGAGTGCACAATATGTTAATATTGTAGCAGAACAACTCCCAGAGGTTCCTAGAACGAATATTTTGTCTGAACCATGCCGTCGCAATACTGCACCATGTATAGCATATGTGAGTTGGAAAATTAAATCTCTTGATTCAAATGCAAATATAGTCGTAACTCCAAGTGATCACATGGTGACTGATGTCATCACATTTCAGAATGTTATTAAGGAGGCATTGGCTTTTACAGCAGAATCAGATGCGATTGTAACGTTGGGGATGACTCCAAATCGTCCTGAGACTGGATATGGATATATTCAAGCTGATTATTCTGCTCCTTCTATGAAGAATCGTAATATATTTGCAGTGGATCAGTTCCATGAAAAACCCGATATGTCAACAGCTCAAGAATATATTAAGCGCCAAGAGTTCTTGTGGAATTCTGGAATCTTTATATGGAAAGCAGAAACGATTTTGCAGTCGATACGCATATACCAGCCTGATATTGCAAATGTATTTGATAGTATAGTTTCCGTTTTGGGAACGCCTCAAGAGCAGGCGCGCATAAATGAAGTGTTTCCCTCATGTCCTAATATTTCAATTGATTATGCTGTGTTGGAACCAGTGGAAGAAAAATTTGTTTTACCTGCAAGTTTTGGGTGGAGCGATGTTGGTACATATGGTTCGCTATTTACACTTTTGGATAAAGATACGTCAAATAATGCCATTGTTGGAAATAATGTTAGCATGTTTGATTCGTCAAATTGTATCGTGCACACTGCCGATGAGAAACGTGTAGTAATACAAGGTCTGGATGGATATATTGTATCAGAGAAAGATAACACTCTTTTGATTTGTAAGTTATCAAATGAACAACAAATAAAGCATTATTCTGAATGATACTGATTGCAGATAGTGGATCAACCAAAACTGATTGGTGTTTTTTCGATACTGACATATGTAATAAGGTGTCCACTCAAGGTATCAATCCATTTCATCAATCTGAGCAAGAGATATCATCTATTATCATCAATGAGTTATTACCTCAGAGTCCAAACATTGCAGGTGTGAGGCATTGTTTTTTTTACGGAGCAGGTTGTACTCCTGAAAAAAGCCCAGAGTTGGCATCTGCTTTATGCAGTTCATTTTCTCTATCGGCAAGTAACGTTAGTGTTGCTAGTGATTTACTTGGAGCAGCGCGCGCATTATGTGGTGATCAAGAGGGTATCGCCTGTATTTTGGGCACAGGGTCCAACTCGTGTTATTATGACGGCAACGTAATTGCTTCTCATGTTTCTCCCCTTGGGTATATTTTAGGAGATGAGGGTAGTGCGGCGTACATTGGAAAGCGTTTGGTTGGAAATCGTCTCAAGACTCAGTTCTCTCAATCTACTTGCGATTTATTTTTCCACGAAACCCAGTTGACACCTTATATGATTATTGAGAATGTATATCGTAAGCCTATGCCTAATCGTTTTTTAGGTAATATATCACAATTTTGTCAGCATCATCTTGATATTCCTGAAATAGAATTATTTGTTGTTGATTGTTTTGTGGAGTTTCTTACAAGAAATGTTAAGGCATACAATCGGCCTGATTTACCAATAAATGTGATAGGTTCTATTGCTGAAGTATATAAAAAACAACTGTCAATAGCTACTGACAGTTGTGGGATGTGTATAGGAAAAATTATGCGAACTCCTATGCCTGGTTTGATTGAGTATCACTCAAAATGATAATTCATCTTTTTTATTTCTTTTTGTTCCTTCTCTATTAATCTTTCAATAGCAGTACTCATGCTATGACTGAGATGTATGCTGAGAATATTATGCAAGTGATGAATAGTGTGCAAATCAGTGGCGATGAAGGAGTACATATCATGACTGAGTAGATACTGCAATATTTTGAGAGAGGCTTTACCATAGGCTCCAGTTAACGACATCCAATTCATTTGGAATAGGCACCCCATATCTTGCAACTTTTCAAAATCTTCCAGTTTTTCTGCCATATAAACATATCTCTCAGGATGTGCAAGGATAGGATGCTTACCCGCCATATTGAGTTCAAATATAGTTTGTTCAAGATTTTGAGAACGAAAATAATAAGACATTTCAATAAGAATAGAATTGTCACCATGTAGTAGTAATTCTGGATTAGTGGCTCTATTTTCAAAATTATGAACAATCATGTATTCAGCTGCAAGAGAGGTGGTAATTCCTAAATCTGCAGGAATTTGTTCACGAAAACGCTGATAGGATGCACGAATCACCTTTTCAGTGTTTTTGGGAAATACATCAGGATTCATATGTGGTGTAAACACAATATTCTTGACTCCAACATTTGCTAGCAATTTTATTGCTTCCAATGATTGTGTAACTTCTTGAAATCCATCATCAACTCCAGGCAATAAATGATTATGCAAATCAATGCTTGGTAGTGATATTTGTTGCTTATGTGAGCTAAACCACAACATGTATAATCTTAAGCTTTAGTGTTCTCGCTTTCTAATTCAGATACGTTAGTAGAAGATGTTTTGCTTTTGAAAAGATTTTTCAATCCTTTCTTCTGCCGTTTATGGGAATCTTCACCATACCCATATCCATACCCATATCCATAACCGTATCCGTAACCATATCCACGCCTATATCCATATCCGTAACCATAACCATACCCGTATCCATATCCATAGCGGTATTTTGCAGCGTGTAAGTTCATGTCGTTGAGAACTGCATAAACATTATTTAGTACCTTAGTTTTATTCTTCAATGAATTACCAACCTCTTCAAGTAGCCTAATGTCTGTATAATCTGCTCTTACTACAAACAAAGTCGCATCCGCACACTTGTTGACTAAGATGGCATCTGATACAGGCATATAAGGAGCAGAGTCTATTATGACATAGTCATATTTATCCTTTAATTGGTCAATAATGTTTTTTTCCTTACCAATTGAAAGCAACTCTGTAGGGTTTGGTGGTACTGGTCCAGAGAATATAATATCAAGATTATTTATTCCGCTTGCATATACCAAACTATTGACATCATCATTCTTTTCAATAAGGTATGAAACGATAGTATTTGTTTTATCAAACTTAACATCAGGGAATATCTTTGAAAGAGCAGGCTTTCGTAGGTCGAGACCTACCAACAAAACCTTTTTACCAATGTATGATAGACTTACAGCAATGTTAGATGCTACATAAGACTTACCTTCACCAGGGACTGATGATGTCACTTGCAGAACTTTCGTATTAGATAGGTATTGTAGGCTTGATCTCAACATCCTGAATGACTCAGACATAAGGTCACGACCATTTTCTGGAACAATTGCGTATGTTTTCTTGCCGTTCTTTGGAAGTATCGCCAGTACTGTAGTATTTTCCAGTTTCTGCTCTACATCCAATTTTGTTTCTACTTTAAGTTTTACTTGCATTCTTAGCCATACGTAAGCTGGAGGCAGACAAAGTCCTATCAAGAATGCAATTAGATATACTTGTGACGAGTTTGGTTTTACAGGATTGTTAGAGCCATAAGCTCTTTCAATTACTCGGAAATTGTCTATTTCAGAGCACATTTTTATTTGAGCTTCTTCACGTTTCTGCTGTAGCATTTGATAAAGAGGTTCGATGACATCCATCTTTCTTGACAACTGCTGCATTGTCAATTGCTGTTGTGGAATGTGTGTCAATTGCTGTTTGCCAGAACCTATAAGTCTATTCAATTCATTAGTTCGGATATTGCTGACTTTTATTAGGTTGGTAATTGATAATTCAATAGTTTTCTTCCAATCTTCTAGTTGTGAGTTCAAACTTGTTACACGCTGATTTGATTCTGAAGAATTGGCAACCATTTTATTTCTCTCTGCAACTAGTGAGTTATAAGTATTAATACTAGTATTGACTCCAGCATCACTGATACCTAAATTTGGGGGTAATACTTTGTACACTCCGTCGGGCATATCATCAAGTACCTTTTTGACCATGTTGAGAATCTGTTGTTGCAGTCTCACTTCTGTCATTTGACTTTGGTATTCAGCATCATTTGATATCACACGATTTGACTGAGTGGCCATATCAACTAATTCCTGACTTGTTTGATAGTTCTTATAATTATTTTCAGCCTTTGAAAGGTCAAGTGCAATCTCCTCAAGACGTTGATTGATAAAATGTATTGTTGTCTGTGAAGTAATATTATTATATTTCTTCGTTTCATCATTACTGATTTGGACAATTTCGTTTAGTATATTTTCTGCTCTCTTTGGAATGGCATCCTCTATTGAGAGTTTTATGATATCTGTAGAACGCTGTTTCTCACCTTCAGCCTCTGCTGTAAAACTGGTGATAAACGAACGAGCTGTTGCTAATGGTAAGTTCCATGTAGCCAAATATTCTTTTCCGATTGCTATACTATTTATGTCTAATAGTCTGATCATAATGGTTGCCGCTTGAATAGGAATTGTTTCACCATATTGATAACTATCTTTTGGTAAGTTAAATACACGTCCGTTGACTTTAAATTCTTCAATTTTATATTTCTTGTTGTCAGTATTTCTAAATTTCAAAGATATTGCATTAGGACGCATTTCCTCGGGATATACTGAGTCAATACTAATTTCCATATTGATTGGAGTGTCATCATAAAATTCATGCATCTTGAAATCGAATGCTGCATATTGTGGCGCAATATATGAATCTGCAATTGGCATATTATATCCATAATATCTAGTGTTCAATCCCAACTTCTCTACCACTCTGGTCATGATTGATGTTGTCTTGAGTAGATATAACTCATTATCTATTCGCTTTGATGATTTTTGCCCAAATACGTCTGTCATAATATTTGCTTCAGCGACATCATCATTTCTATTAAGTTTTATCAATGAACTTCTAGAATATATAGGGGTCTGCATTCTTAAGAACAGGAATGCAATTGACATAGTTACACAGATAGAACCAATAATCCACCATCTTAATCTCCAAACAAAATCCCAAATATCTCTAAATGTAAAACTATATTGATT
>JAGHSE010000211.1 GCA_018066015.1 Candidatus Colivivens equi | reverse complement strand
AAATTAATAGTTATGAATAAAAGGGATAAATTTGATACTCTGGTTTTATTTGAAAAAGGAATATATCTTCCAATTGATGATGCCTATTTTTATGGCTTCTTTTTTAACAAACAAAAGAAGATAAATGATTATCACGATATAAATCTTACACTGGAAGAGGGCATTAGAAAATATATTTCTTATCTTGTGGGGGTACAGGAATGGACAGGGAATGGCAACAGCATAACCGAAGACAAAGAATACTTTGTAAAAGAGGATACGTTTTATTCTATTGATGGTGATTTTGTAACCAATTACTGCAAGCAACTATATGAGACAAAACCAATTGGATACACAGTAATTGGCAATTGCCATGTTGATGACACTTCTGGAATAGACAATGACACAATAGTATCAGAGGAAACATACAATCGATTGAAAGAGAAATATGGACAATTTTGAATGTCTGCAGGGCTATCCTCTTTGAGAATGGGCCTATATTTGATTGGTAGTGAATGCTGAACGTTTAAGGATGAAAGAACAATTATCTAACTCTGGCCGCGTAGTGGCCGCGATAATTTTTAACCGATGGTATTGAGCATTATTGTGATACGCTCCAATTGCTGTATTTTGTTGATTATTAGCAAATAAGTACCAACTATTAATATACCGTGTATTTCCAAGCGGGTCACCAAAGGATTTTGTAAGTATTTGCATAACAACAACTTGCAAAATCCTTTTTCTTTTTATTCTCCAATTATGGCCGCGTTTGGCCACGCTTTTATTTTTCCTAACAAAAAAGGAATCAGCGTCTCGTAACGGCTATCACTACAAAGCTGACCACAAAAAGACACCACAACGCATGAGGTGGACTCAAGCGTTGTGGTGTATCTGCAGCGTCCTTGGTCGCTGTTGCTTCATCGGTACAAAAAGTCATAGGGCCAGTCATAGAGTTTCCCTGTAGACATATCGCATTTCAAGTCGACAGAGAAAGAGGTCCCGTATCGGTTTTTAGCAACATCTAGGACAGCTTTGTTGCGTATGTCATTACCTTCCTCGTCTTCGTAATCCTTGGTGCAGGGACGAGACAACAGCCACACCATGTCCGAGTTGTCTTCTATAGCACCCGATTCTCTCAGGTCGCTAAGCTTGAGTTTTGGAAATATCGGTTGGGTTCTACCATCTTCTCGGCCGAGATAGTTCCTATTGAGTTGTGATACAAGCACAATTGCGATAGAAAGTTCATTGGCCAGCATTTTTAATTTTCTCACGATTAATGCAAGTTCATCGTGCCGCGTGTATGACTTATAGGGCATTTCCTTGACTCCGATGAGTTGTAGGTAGTCAATATATACAACTTTCACATCGTTTTCTTGAACCATATTTCTTGTCGCTTCCATTATATCTTCTATGGTAAGGAAATGACTGCCGTCAATAAAAATTTTGCATTCCTTAAATCGCCCTAAGCTTGAATTTATGGTTTCCCTCTCTTTTTCGTCCAATTCACCTCGGCCTATTTTGCTTTCTTCAATTCCGCTGTCAATGCTCAGCAATCGTTTAAGGACTTCGCGGGGATGAGATTCAAGCGAAAAGATGGCCACACAATAATGGTTATGAACAGCTTGATTATAAATCAATGAGGAGATAAGAGATGTTTTGCCCACACCTGGTCTGGACGCGATGGTAGTCAGAGAACACAATGGCAATCCTGTAAGTTCGCTGTCGACATGTGAGATACCCGTCGGGATGCCTGCTACTTTGCTTTTTGCGGTGAAAGCATTGTCCCACTGGTTGAATGCTTCTTCAAGAATATCGGTTAACTTTTTCATGTGGTGTAAATATTGTATTGTTAGTGATTTTGTCGCAAAATTACTTTAAATACATGGGCAAATCCCAACAATAACACGATAGTTATAAACAAGTTATAAACGAACCGTGTGCAACTTTGTGCAAAGATGCATTCTATTGGACTCAATGCGTACCAGTTGCATAAAGCCTAGTTATTAACAAGTAAAAACAATGTTCTTGAGGTAAAATATAAAATTGTGCCCTTTTCGGATTAGCACATCTGGTGGGGATGGCGCGTAGTAGTGTTGGATACA
>JAGHSE010000437.1 GCA_018066015.1 Candidatus Colivivens equi | reverse complement strand
ATACTTATATTTGCAGCGTGAGATTGTTTTATAAGTATTAATTTTTTAAAAAATGAAAAATATGAAAAGATTTACGATTCTTGCAGCAGTTCCAGCATTTGTAATGAATGCCAATGCTCAAAGCGCATTCAAGAAAGACAAAGTATTTGATAATAGTTCTCTATCTATTCAAGGTGGTTTATACCAACCATTATATGGTGGTGATATCTTGAATGATTTCCGTCCTGCTCTTAGAGCATCTTTCAACAAGTACTTCAACACGGTCATGGGTGTCAGCCTCTATGGTGAGACTTACATCAATAACAACAACGGCAATTTTGAATCTGCTACTACTTGTGTTCCTTTTGGTAAGGGATTCAACGAAACTTTTGACTGGTTCAATGTTGGTGCCAACGCATTGATTAATCTATCTAACCTCTTCTGTGGTTATAATGGTCAACCTCGTGTATTTGAAATTGCAGCCGAAGCTGGTATCGGTTGGGCTCACATGAATGGTCATCCAAATGGATATGGAGATGATGTCAATAGTTTTGCTACCACCAACCTTGCTCTTGATTTCAATTTCAATGTTGCAAAAGACTGGCAAATCAATCTTCGTCCAGGACTTCAATATCAAGAACCTGAACACTTCTGGAGATTTGATATTCGTCAAGCTGTAATGCAAGTTACTGCTGGTGTCACTTATAAATTTGGTAATGATTTCACTTATTGTGATAAACTCTATACCCAGTCTGACCTTGATGCTCTCAACAATAAAATCAATGGTCTGCGCAGTGACCTTGATGCAGCTAAACGCGATGCATCAAACTGGAAAAACAAATATGAGGCTGAAGCAAACAAACCAGCCCCTGTTGCTCCTGCTGCACCTGCACCTGCACCTATCATCAATATTGAAAACAACAAACTGGCACCTGTTGTAATTTTCGACCAGGGTAAGAGCATCATCAACAAAACTCAGCAACCTTCCGTTCAGATGATTGCCACATTCCTCAAGAATCATCCTGATTCTAAGGTAATAATTAAGGGTTATGCTTCTCCAGAAGGCAAGGCAGAATTGAATCAGAGACTATCTGAAAAACGCGCTGAAGCTGTCAGAAACATGCTTATCAACACATACAACATCAGTGCTAACCGTCTCAAGAGTGAGGGCCTAGGAGCCACAAGCGAAATATTCCCTGAACTTGATTGGAACCGTGTTGTTATCTTCCTTGAAGACAAATAATCACCTTATGTAGAAATAAAGGTGGGTTCTATAAATTCACCGAATAATAAAAATTCATCAAACAGGATTCTAATGAGTCCTGTTTTTTTGTTACCTTTGCATCCAGTAAAACACCATCATTATGAAATACAATATAAACTACATTATGAAGGCATTTGTAATTATGATATTGTCCATACACGCTCTATCAACAAATGCCCAACTTCAGATTCAACTCTCTGATGTCATCAATTATCGGTTTTATCCAGCTCGTCCTGATATGAGCATCTTATATCACTCATCCGATGCTCTTACTGAAAAATTAAAAATCAGCAATCGAAGAGCCATTTATCGTCGTTCTGCACTCGTTGATGTAGAATACGATGGCAAGTGGAAGATAAAGGACGTCGAATGTCCAAAGATATCGCCTAACGGCAAATGGCTGGGATATGTCCATGCCAATAATCTTTTCATCATGAATCTTGAAAATGGTTCTACTACTCAAATTACCACTGATGGTAAGTTCAACTTCATCATCAACGGCAAACCAGACTGGGTATATGAAGAGGAATTTGAATTCAACTGCGCCTTTGATTTCAGTAGCGATAGTCAGAAAATAGCTTGGATTCGATTTGATGAAAGCAACGTCAAGACATATTCCTTCCCTCTGTATAAAGGTATGGCACCTGAACAGACCGACTACTCGCTATATACTGGCAATTACGAATACAAATATCCTAAAGCAGGCGAAGAAAATTCAAAGGTACAAGTACTCTGCTACGATATTCCAAATTAACACACTACGCCCATGAACGTACCTTTGGACTCTGATGGTTATATTCCAAGAATCAAATTCACTGACCATGCTGACCGTCTTGCTGTCATGACTCTCAATCGTCTGCAAAACCACTTCTGCATCTATATGGTCAATCCGTCTTCTGGCATTGCCACATTATGTCATGACGCCAATGCAAATGTATATTTTGACACAAATCTCTACTCAGACATCGATTTTAGTAATGACCAGTATATTCTTGAGGAGGATATTGATGGTCACAACCACCTGTATCTCTACGACATAAATGGCAAATTGATTCGTCAACTTACACAAGGCAACTATGACGTTACCACCTATTATGGTCGTCATGGCAATACTTTCTACTATGCCAGCAACGAGGGCAGTCCTCTTGAACAATACATCTATAAAGTAACCATCAAGGGCAAGAAGACCCTTCTTACTCCTGAGAAAGGTTACCACACTGCTACTTTTGACGACAACTACTCTGAATTTATCGACAACTACTCTACCATCACTACCCCACCAATCTACACACTTCGCAATAATCAGGGTCACATCATCCGCACTCTTGAAGAAAACAAGCCTTTGCAACAGATTTATTCCAACTTTGGTTCTGCCGAACTTTTCTCCTTCACTACCAGTGAGGGGGTAGAACTTAATGGTTGGATGGTCAAGCCAAAGGATTTCAATCCTTCAAAACAATATCCTGTCCTTATGTATCAATATAGTGGTCCTGGCAGTCAAGAGGTTTACAACTCTTGGTCTAATGGTCATTTTGGAGGACTCACCTGGGAACATCGTCTGGCTCAGAAGGGTTATATCTGCGTATGTGTTGATGGTCGAGGCACAGGTGGACGTGGTGCTGATTGGAAGAAATGTACTTATGGTCATCTCTATAATCTAGAATCAAAAGATCAGGTTGAAACAGCACTTTACCTCGGCACACTTCCTTACATCGACAAGAATCGCATCGCCATCTGGGGTTGGAGTTTCGGTGGAGCCAACACTCTTACATCCATGAGCGAAGGACGTCCTGTTTTCAATTGTGGTGTGTCTGTTGCCCCACTCACGTCTAATCGTTTTTATGACACTGTCTATACTGAGCGTTATATGGGACTGCCAAAAGATCATACAGATGGTTATGACGACAATGCCCTCACACGCATTGACAAACTTCATGGCGACTTACTCCTCTGTCACGGCTATGCCGATGATAATGTTCATTTCCAAAATATGGCAGAATACACCGAGGCACTTGTCCAGGCTGGCATTCAGTTTGAAAGTCAGTTTTATGTCAACCGCAACCACAGCATCCGCGGAGGCAATACTACGATGCACCTCTTCACACGCATAGAATCATTCCTTGATTCGCATCTTCGCAAATAAGGATTTGCAAAAGAACAGACAGAATCAAAAGAGACTTGTTTCATTCCGAAGCAAGTCTCTTTTTTACCATTTCCACAAACTGGTAGTTCTTTAACCCCCATCCAGGCACAGCAAGCAACGAAGTGGGTGATTGAGAGACAAATCGTTCTATGACAATATCCCTTCTCAACCGCCGAATAAATTCTACTATCACATCCACATATTCCTCTGGTGTGAATCGAATAAAATCTTCCGAGTGATCTAAAAATTCCTTTGCCATCTTCGTACCTTTTATCAACTGTAACTGATGCAGTTTCAATGTAGTAATAGGTAATGCTGACAACACATCGGCTTCATGAACAATGTCTTCATGCGTCTCTCCAGGCAGACCGATTATTACATGTCCTCCACATGGGATATTTCTTAGTGCCGTTCTGCGAATAGCATCCTCTGTGCAAGCAAAGTCATGACCTCGGTTTATTCTGCGGAGTGTCTTGTCGTACACACTCTCTATCCCATATTCCACAAGTACAAAGGCTCGTTTCTGCAGTTCGCAAAAGTAATCAAGTAAATCGTCTGGCATACAGTCCGGACGGGTTCCTATCACAATTCCCACCACATCTTCAACACCCAATGCTTCTTCATACTTCTTCTTCAGTTCTTCTATATCACCGTATGTATTGGTATAAGCCTGAAAATATGCCAGATATTTCATGGCTGGATATTTGCGACTGAAAAATTGTTTTCCTTCTTCTAATTGTTGGGTTATTGTTTTCTCTGTCTTACAGTATTCCGGGTTGAATGTCTGATTATTACAATATGTGCATCCTCCCACCCCAACGGTTCCATCTCTGTTCGGACAAGTAAATCCTGCATTAATCGAGATTTTTTGCACCTTACATCCTAAGGAGTCAGTTATCCACGTACCGAACTCTCTATATGGCGAATCATTTACTTTCATTTTTTCACATATATTTCATGTCTCACTTATCTCACTTTCAGATCTATACATTCTTAGGCAACACCTTATTAAATATATATGCGCGCGTGAGATTAATTACATTTGCTATCACAAACTATCTTTACTGTGTATGTTCGTTTTGCGAAATTACGAAATTTATTGCAATAAAATCCGTTATATTTCCTTTTTTTGCTTAAATTTGCAAATAAATACAATTGCCCACCTACGAAAACTATCTTAATTTATGTTTCGTATGTATAACGATTACTATAAATTGGCGCCTATGGCATGGTCTTTTGCTCAAAGTTTTTTACCACGGCGGAATTTTTTTTACCACAAAAAACACGAAATAATACGAAAAATTCCAAACCTTAATCTGTGATAGTAGGGACAAGCCCTACGGCACAGATTAAAATAAGAAAATTTCAAGTGTTATTCAGTGCATGAGTGATAAGAA
>JAGHSE010000152.1 GCA_018066015.1 Candidatus Colivivens equi | reverse complement strand
CTATCACAGATTAAGTTTTCAAATTTTTCGTATTATTTCGTGTTTTTCGTGGTAAAAAATTTACGTTTAAAAATCAAATATATACGAACTTAAGTCATGGAAATACAACAAACCCTTATAGAAGTATTAAAATTTGCAATATCCTTCTTCAAGGCTCACAACCTACGATATTATGCATGTGGCGGAACTACTCTTGGTGCTGTTCGCCACAAGGGATTTATACCTTGGGACGACGATATTGACATCTATATGCCTCGTGCAGATTATGAACGACTCATTTCTCTGCGACATGAATTTAATGGTACAGGATTCTCGTTCGTATCTGCCCAAACCAACAAGGGATATTATTGTCCGTTTGCAAAAATCACAAAGGACAATACTACTATCTGGGAGTTCAAATACTACAAATACCTGCTCGGAGCATTTATTGACATTTTCCCTCTCGACTACTACAACATCTCAGACGAAGAAATTACTGCATTGCAGTGGAAACATACAAGATTATTTATTAACTATCAAAAATCCTTAAAACATTATTCTTTTTCCGACTATATGAATATGCTGAAAAGGGCCGATTATTATGAGTTCCTCAAGAATATCTGGTTTTTGATAGCATATAAACCACGTAGTAAACAAATGTTTCAAAGATGGATGAACGCCTATCCTCATACTGAGGAAGGCACAAACGACAAATGTGTTTGTCTCACTCAGTGGCAAGGCAAAATATTTCAACGAGCTTGGTTTGATGACTGCATAGAAGTTCCGTTTGAAGACACCACTATCACCATACCACGTCAGTACGACAAATATCTCACTCTCTTATATGGTAATTATATGCAACTCCCACCTGAAGAAAAACGTCAATCTGATCATAAGCACTATTATGTCAACATAAATAGTCATTAACCTGACAACAACTATGTCATAGCAAAAAGTACAAAAATGTTTGGAGTTAGTGAACTTTTTATTTAACTTTGTCAGCATATTAAAACCTTTATAACGTTATGTTTTCTTTACTTTGGGTGGATGATGAAATTGAGTTGTTGAAGGCTTATATTATCTTTCTAGAGAAGAAGGGATACGAGGTGGTGACGGCAAATAACGGAACCGACGCCATTGACTTGTGTAGGGAACGGGCTTTTGACCTGATTTTCCTAGATGAGAATATGCCTGGTCTGAGTGGGTTGGAGACGTTGTCTATGATTAAGGAAATCAATAGTGCTATTCCGATTGTAATGGTGACTAAGAGTGAGGAGGAAAATATCATGAATCAGGCTATTGGGCAAAAGATTGCTGATTATCTGATTAAACCAGTAAATCCTAATCAGATATTCCTGACTATCAAGAAACATCTGCATAAAAAACAGATTGAGAGTGAGGTGACAGACTTGGGGTATCAGCAGAATTTTGGCAAAATCGGTATGCAGATTAATGATTCGTATAGTTTAGAGGATTGGAAGGAGGTGTATCGTAAACTCGTGTTCTGGGAATTGGAACTGAGTAGTACGGATAGTGGTATGACGGAGATGTTGAGAATGCAGAAGCAAGAGGCGAATCAGGAGTTTGCTAAGTTTGTGAAGAAGCATTATTTGAACTGGATGGAGAATAGTGATGACAGACCTTTGATGAGTCCTGATGTGTTTAAGACAACGGTGTTTCCTTCTTTGAACAATGATGAACAGGTATATCTGATTGTCTTTGATAATTTCCGTTATGATCAATGGAGGGTGATTAGCAAGGAATTAGCTGAGGATTTTATCATTGACGAAGATTTATATGTGAGCATTCTACCTACTACTACTCAGTATGCTCGTAATGCTATTTTTGCAGGTTTGATGCCTGATGATATTGCTAAGATGTTCCCTGATTTGTGGGTTGACGAGGATGATGATGAAGGTAAGAATTTGAATGAGTCACCTCTTATCCAAACTCAGTTGGAGCGTTACCGCCGTCGGAATTCATTTTCATACAACAAGGTGAATAACTCGGATGATTGTGAGAAGTTGCTGGGACAACTACACTCATTGGGGGGATATGATTTGAATGTGATTGTGGTGAACTTTATTGATATGTTGTCGCACGTAAGGACTGAGTCAATGATGGTGAGAGAATTGGCATCTGACGAAAATGCTTATAGAAGTATTACTCACTCGTGGTTTATGCACTCGCCGATTAAGGAACTGTTTGCTAAATTGGCACATACAAATGCACGTATTATCATCACCACTGACCATGGTAGTATCAGGGTGGACAAACCTATTAAAATTATTGGTGATAAGAATACAAATACTAATCTTAGGTATAAGTTGGGCAAGAACTTAAGTTATAATCCTAAGGAGGTGTTTGAAATAAAAGACCCTCGCAAGGCTTTATTACCTGCTCCGAATATCAGCACGTCGTATGTGTTTGCTACTAACGACGATTTCTTTGCTTATCCTAATAATTATAACTACTATGTAAATTATTACAAGAATACGTTTCAGCATGGTGGTATCAGTATGGAGGAAATGCTTATTCCGTTGATTACAATGAGGGGGAAAAGCGTTGAGCGTATGCGTTAATTGATAATTGATATGGTTTTTAAACTTGAAGATATAGATAAAGCAGCTGAGTGGGTGCTGAAGGTAGTTGGTGATAAGAGGGTTATTGCCTTCTATGGTGGTATGGGGGCTGGAAAAACTACCCTCATAAAGGCTATTTGTAAGAAGTTGGGGGTGGAGGACATAGTGACCTCGCCTACGTTTGCTATTGTGAATGAGTATGCAGACGGGAATGGTGACCCTGTGTATCATTTTGACTTCTACAGAATAAAGAAACTGGAAGAGGTGAGGGACATCAGTTTTGATGAATATGCCTACTCTGGGTATTTTTGTTTCTTGGAATGGCCTGAACTCATTGAAGACTTGTTGCCAGAAGATACTATAAAAATTAGTATATCTGAAACGGATGAAAAAAGAGAAATAACGTCAACAACTTAGAAATGCAGGATTTTGTACATTTACACGTTCACACTCAATATTCCATTCTTGACGGACAGGCTAGTATTAATTCGTTGGTAGATAAAGCTATCAAAAATGGTATGAGGGGTATGGCTATTACCGATCATGGAAATATGTTCGGTATTAAGGAGTTTTTCAATGCTACGGAGGAAATAAATAGTCAACGTAAGAAGGATGGTCAGGAACCTTTCAAACCAATATTTGGATGTGAGGTGTATTGTGCAAGAAGAAGTAGATTGTTGCATGATAAATCTAATCCTCTTGACCAAAGTGGGTGGCACTTGATTCTCTTGGCTAAAAACGAGACTGGGTATCATAATCTTATCAAGATAGTATCTCACGCATGGATTGAGGGTATGTATTACCGTCCGCGTACTGACCACGAGGAACTGCAAAAATATCATGAGGGTATCATTGCTACCAGTGCTTGTCTGGCTGGTGAAATTCCTTGGTATATCCGTAAGGGACAGATGGAAGAGGCTGAGAAATCTGTGCAGTGGTTTAAAAATCTATTTGGTGATGATTTCTATCTGGAACTGATGCGCCACGAAGTGACTAACCCTTACATCCGTGCTAATAGAGACACTTTCCCTTTGCAACAACAAGTCAACAGGGTCTTGATAGACCTTGCAAAGAAATATGATGTCAAACTAATCTGTACGAATGATTCACATTTCGTAGATGAAGAAAATGCTGAGGCTCACGACAGATTGATTTGTCTGAGTACAGGTAAAGACTTGGATGATGAAACTCGTATGGTATATTCTAAACAAGAGTGGTTTAAGACAAAAGAGGAGATGAATGCCATATTCAGTGATGTGCCTGAAGCTTTAGCTAACACTGTGGAGATATGTGACAAGGTAGAATTTTACAGTATTAACCATGCACCTATCATGCCATATTTCCCAATTCCAGAATCATTCGGAACAGAGGAAGAATATCGTAGAAGACTGACGACGAAGGACTTATTTGATGAATTTACTCAGGACGAAAATGGTAATGTGGTGATGAGCGAAGAGGAAGGTAAGAAGAAGATAGAACGACTGGGAGGGTATGATGCCTTGTATAGAATTAAGTTTGAAGCCGATTATCTTGCTTATCTTGCTTACGAGGGGGCAAAGAAAAATTATGGTGACCCTATTCCTGAAAATGTAAAGGAACAGATTAAGTTTGAGTTACACATAATGAAAACAATGGGCTTTCCTGGGTATTTCCTTATTGTACAAGATTATATACGGGCTGCTCGTGAAGAATTAGGAGTGTGGGTAGGTCCAGGGCGTGGAAGTGCTGCAGGGAGTGTGGTGGCTTATTGTCTTGACATTACCAGAATTGACCCTATAAAATACGACTTGCTGTTTGAGCGTTTTCTGAATCCTGACCGTATCAGCCTGCCTGATATTGATGTGGATTTTGATGATGACGGACGTGGAAAGGTGTTGCAATATGTGACGGAGAAATATGGCGCTGACAAGGTGGCTCATATCATCACTTATAATTCAATGGCTACGAAAATGGCTATCAAAGACGTAGCAAGGGTACAGAAACTGCCTTTGAGTACGGCTGATGAATTGTGTAAGGCTATTCCTGATAAATTGCCTGATGACAAAAAGATGAATTTGAAGAACGTCATTGAGATGATTCCTAAAATAAGGGAAGCTGTGACCTCGACTGACCCTCTGTTGCGCGACACAATGAAGTATGCTCAGATGTTGGAAA
The DNA here is from genome assembly GCA_018066015.1 of Candidatus Colivivens equi. GTDB lineage: Bacteria > Bacteroidota > Bacteroidia > Bacteroidales > Bacteroidaceae > Colivivens > Colivivens equi. Next base: position 3,121 of record JAGHSE010000152.1, on the reverse strand, counting down.
ATAATGTACGCAACACAGGGGTGCATGCTTGTGGCACTATCATTTGCAGAGATCCAATCACAGACTGGGTGCCAGTGAGTACGGCTGATGATAAGGAAATGAAGGAAAAGGTGCGTTGTACTCAGTATGATGGTCATGTCATAGAAGAAACAGGACTGATAAAAATGGACTTCCTCGGACTGAAAAACCTCAGTATTATGAAGGAGGCTGTGGAGAATATTCGTATAAGTCTGGGTATTGACGTAGATATTGACAAAATTGACATCAACGACGAAGCAACATTCAAATTATATTGTGAAGGAAAAACCATTGGTACATTCCAGTTTGAATCAGCAGGAATGCAGAAATATCTGCGCGAACTGAAACCATCATGTTTTGAAGACCTCATTGCAATGAATGCTTTGTATCGTCCTGGACCAATGGATAATATCCAAACTTTCATAGATAGAAAACTCGGCAAAAAGGAGATTAAATATGATATTCCGTGTATGGAGAAATATCTGAAGGAAACATACGGAATACCAGTGTATCAAGAACAGGTGATGTTGCTTTCACGCTTGCTTGCTAACTTTACTCGTGGTGAGAGTGATACCTTGCGTAAGGCAATGGGTAAGAAACAAAAGGATAAACTAGAAATACTGAAACCTAAGTTCATAGAACAAGGTATGAAGAATGGGCACGACGAGGCTATATTGAATAAGATATGGGGCGACTGGGAGAAATTTGCATCGTATGCCTTCAACAAGAGTCATGCTACGTGTTACTCGTGGATATCATATCAGACTGCATATCTCAAAGCTCATTACCCAGCACAATACATGGCTGCTATCATGAGTAGAAGTATGAATGACATCAGTACGGTAAGTAAATTAATGGACGAATGTAAAGCAATGGGTATCAGTACACTTGGACCTGACGTGAATGAGAGTTTATTGAAATTTGCTGTCAATAAAAATGGTGATATCCGATTCGGACTTGCTGCTGTAAAGGGAGTTGGGGTAAGTGCGGTACAATCTATCCTTGATGAACGCAAGGCTCATGGACTTTATAAGGATATATTTGACTTTATTGAAAGAGTTAATCTCTCAAACTGCAATAGAAAATGTTTGGAAAGTTTGGCTCTCTCAGGTGCTTTTGATTCACTTGGCAATCTGCCTCGAGAAGCATATTTTGCCGACAACGGTAGAGAACAATTCATGGATATTCTCGTGAGGTATGGTAATAAGTATCAGGCTGATAAACAATTATCCGTAAATTCTCTATTCGGAGAGGTGTTGCCAGTAGAAATAGTGCATCCTGCCATTCCACAGAACTACGAAACTTGGAGTGATTTGGAACGACTGAATAAGGAGCGCGACTTGGTAGGAATATACCTCTCAGCACATCCTCTGGATGAATATGCTGCAATTATGAATTATGTGTGCAACACAAAGGTGACTGACCTTGACAAACTTGAAGAATTGGAAAAGAAATCAGAAGTTACTTTTGGCGGAATAGTGACAAGTGTGACATCAGCACTGACAAAGACTGGTAAACCAATGGGGATAGTGACTTTGGAGGATTATCAGGGTTCATACACTCTAAGGGTGTTTGGCAGAGACTGGACTACATTCCACAATAATTTCTACGAAGGAGTGCCTGTGTTTGTGCGTGCAAAGGTTGAACCAATGTGGAATGGTAGTAGGATAGGTCTGAATCTGAAATCTGTAGAACTACTCTCTGACATAAAAGACTCATTGATTCATTCAATCACATTGGCTCTACCCCTTGATAAACTCACAGAGACTCTCGTAGAAGATATATCCGAACTAGCTAAGGAGAATCCTGGAAAGGCAGATTTGAATTTCTATATTTATGAAAGTGACTCAGTCAATGCTTTCATGACTGCTCCTTCAACGCACATTAACTTGTCAAAGTCTATACTAAATTACATTGAAGAAAATCCTTTTATAGAAATTAAGGTTAATTAAGGGGTGATAAAAAATAACTTGGTACAAAATGTTTCAACTTGTGTCATGACTGAGACATCTTGTTTTTCATCAACATGACTACAGGAGATTCACGCAATAATCGTACAAACTCTCTGACGGAATTCTTAATAAACTGATTTTTCAGTACATGAACACAACCTATCATCTCGTTGTCAGGAATATCAAGAGGAATGGCTAATAGATTGTTGCGGTGAGTGGCTGTAGCACCTGAGAGTATTGTAATCAATGTTTGTCCTTGTTCTACTAATGTGCATAAATAGTTGGCATCGTTCAGTTCTACTCTTATGCGCAGTTTTATCTCGGGATGACGTAAAAGTTCGCTGTCAATAATCTTGCGTCCCTGAACTCCCAATGTTGGCATCGCAATTGGGTAGTCAACCAAATCACCAAGTGAAAGAGTTTTACGGGATGCCAATTTATGAGTCTTTGGCATCAACACACACAGAGGGGTCTTGAATAACTCATAAGAATCAAAATCACTACCAGCGTCAGACTTTTTATATGCTAGTGCACAGTCAAGTTTGTGTTCACGCAAAAGTCGTATCAGATTATCTGTGTTTGTATTGACTACATTCAGTTTTATCCCTTTGTAGGTGTAAAGAAATTCTTTCATTGTGTACCAGAATATCTCGTAAAAAGATGATGTCACACCTATATTGAGAGTTCCAGTCATGAGATTTTTTACATTTGCCACCTCCATCACACATTCATCAGCATCACGCATACACCTCTGAGCAAGGGGTAGCAAGCGTTCTCCGTATTCTGTAAGTTCTACTTTATGAGAATCTCGTTTAAATAATTCACATTTCAATTCTTCCTCAAGTTGACGGATTTGTTGACTTAGTGTGCTCTGAGAAATATATAACTGACGAGCTGCTTCACTGAAGTTCAATAATAAAGCAGTCTTCTCAAAATATTTTAACTGACGAAGTTCCATTTTTTCAATTTTTTGCAAAAATAAGAAAATTATTTGGTTTAGTGATGATAAAATAATAAGTTGGTACGATTTTGCTTTAGATTGTTGAGATATTTTGGAGTTGAGAGAGAGCCTTCAGCCCAAAATAAGGACGTAGCTGGCAAAGCCAGCATAGCGGGCTATGTGACTGAGGAACAGCTTCAAATATAGCCAA
>JAGHSE010000001.1 GCA_018066015.1 Candidatus Colivivens equi | reverse complement strand
AAAAAAAAACGAACGTTCATTGTTTCTCTTTCAAAAAATTATAATCATTCACAAATCGTCTGATTGTTTGAGGGTCATCTTTCTTACATATCATCAGTACATTGTTGTCAGCAATGATGATATAGTCCTTGAGTCCTTGAGCAACAATCATTTTACCTTTTGGCTGTTTTATTAAACATCCGTTGCAATCATAAAGCATGGCATCGTCAGAAAGAACAACATTGCCGTTATCGTCATGGTTGTTGATTTCGTAGAATTCTCCCCACGAACCTATGTCTTTCCATCCAAAATGACATTGCATAACATCTATGTTGTTTGCTTTTTCCAGCAAACTTTGTTCAAAGGTGGTATTCGGACAACTTGAATATGTTTTTTCAATGATTCTATCAAATGGTTTGCCTTTCATAGCAATCAGTTTTACGTTTTCCACTAATTCCTGAAAATTAGCCGAAGTAGTATCGATAGTATCAATAAAGGTAGAAGCATGAACGATAAAGATACCTGTATTCCAGAGAAATTCGCCACTTTCCACAAACATTTGTGCAAACACAATATCTGGTTTTTCAGAAAAACTCTTCACCTTAAAAATGCCATCCCTTACCTTATCCATCATTTGAATATATCCGAAATTAGTCTCAGCTCTTGTAGGTAACACGCCTAAAGCCAGTAGGCGTCTTTCCTCGCGTACATAATTAAGTCCGCAGAGAATATCGTCTCGAAATGTCTCAACATTATCAATGCATTGGTCAGCAGGAGTAAATACAATACAAGCATCAGGGTCTTTTGCCATAATATGCAAGGCTGCCCACGTAGCACTTGGAATAGTGTTTCTCCTCATAGGTTCAAGAAGAATATTCTCAGTCAGCATATCAGGAATTTGTTCTCGTACAAAATCCTCATACGATGCATTTGTCATCATGAATATATGCTCATGTGGAATAAACGAAGCTATGCGTTTGTAAGTAGTCTGGACTAATGTCTCACCTGTCCCCAACATGTCAAGGAATTGTTTGGGCTTGCTTATTTGGCTTGTAGGCCACAATCGGCTACCTATCCCTCCTGCCAAAATTACACAATAGAAATTTTTCATTTTTTAATATTCCGTTTTATCGGCATAATTTGTCCATTCTTTAAATACGGCTTTTGCCTCTTCTGGCAACAGTTCTTCTGTCTTCAGATGACGTTCTTCTGGTTTGAGAGCAATTTCTTTGTAGATGAACTCGTCGCTGAATCCAATATTATTTGCATCTTTTTGATTGCAACCGTAATATAAGTGGCTGATATGTGCCCAGTAAATTGCACCAAGGCACATAGGACAAGGTTCACAACTACTATATATCTCACATCCGTCAAGTTGGAATGTACCCAATTTTCTGCATGCTTCACGTATGGCACATACCTCAGCATGAGCTGTTGGGTCGTTGTTGGGTGTTACTCTGTTAACTCCTGTAGAAATCACTTCACCACCCTTTACAATTACAGCCCCAAATGGTCCTCCGCCATTGTGAATATTATCTATGCCAAGTTGAATGGCTTGGCGCATAAACTTTTTATTCATATAAATAATTTTTAAATTTTTTGTATAGAAGGTTACGTAGGCAAAGATAGGAAAAAAATTTCATAATTAGTTAAGTTTGCAATTACTTTTTATGTTTTTTTATTATCTTTGCATTGTTCTTTAATAGATTGTTACGATGAACGAAGGCACATTGCAATTGAGAGATACATCGTTTGTGGATTTGATGCAACGTCGTATTTACAGAGTTCTGCTAGTGGCAAACCCTTATGATGCTTTTATGCTTGAGGATGATGGTAGAATAGACGAGAAAATTTTTGATGAATATGCTCGTTTGGGTTTACGCTATCCTCCACGTTTTATTCTTGTTGCTAACGAAGAGGAAGCAAAGGAGGCATTGAAGACAGAAGAAGTGGAATTAGTAATCTGTATGCCAGGTAATGACAATAGTGATGTTTTTACTATTGCTCGTGACATCAAAAATCAGAGCCCAGATATTCCTATGGTGGTGCTTACGCCTTTTGCTCATGGTATCACAAAACGCATGGAGAACGAGGACTTGAGTATATTTGAATATGTGTTCTGCTGGTTGGGAAATACGGAGTTGTTGCTTTCCATTATTAAGTTAATGGAGGACAAAATGAATTTAGCTCACGACATAGAGGCAGGGGTGCAGATGATACTTGTTGTAGAGGATGGTATTAGGTATTATTCTAG
>JAGHSE010000100.1 GCA_018066015.1 Candidatus Colivivens equi | reverse complement strand
ATAGGAATGAGCGTATGCAGGCCTTGATTTTTAAGAATTCAAACCGGATGGGTGCGGTGGATAGACAATTTTCTTCGTTTTTTATCTACGTTGTTGTATAAATCGAGATTTTTATCTAAATTTGCACTCGTTATTTTTTTTCTCTGCCCAACAACTTGTTATTGTATTTTTTATCGCAAATTCATTTGCATAAAAATTTTGCTACTTATTATTTTTTATCTATCTTTGCATCGGTTTTGTGCGAAAGCTCAAAAGGGAATCAGGTGTAAATCCTGGACAGTCCCGCTGCTGTAAGTCACATTCTCCCAGTAAACATTGCCACTGCTTTCATGCGGGAAGGCGTTTGCAAGAGGGGTGATAAGTCAGAAGACCTGCAAGACCATAGTTATTCACCAGTCCTCGCGGAAAGGACATAATAACATAATCAATGAAACAAACAGCATTGGCATTGAGCCTTTGGTTGTCAGGTATTACTGGTTTCTGCCAGTCTGATAGTATTGTACTGACTGAGGTACAGGTATCCACAAATAAGGTGAGGAACGATATCTCATCTACTTCACCTATACACACACTCTCTCATCAGAATATCATTTCGCAAGGGGTGACAGACATTGCTGATGCTCTGCATCGTCTTCCAGGTATCACTCTCCGTGACTATGGGGGGGCTGGTGGCATGAAGACTGTCAGTGTTCGTGGATTTGGGGTACAACATACTGGGGTGTCTTATGACGGAATTGCTCTCAGTGATTGTCAAACTGGGCAAATTGATTTTCAAAGATATACACTATCTTCAATCAATAGTATTCAGCTAATGGTAGGTGATAATGAAGAAATATTTCAACCTGCACGTAATTTGAGTACTGCAGCAATGGTGGGCATCAACACTAACTCTAAACAATCTGTGGCTCAGATTACTTGTGGGGCTTGGGGATATGTCAATCCTATTTTGGCTTACTGCTTCAATGTTAACGAAAAAACCTCCTTGTCTGCTTCTGCTGATTTTATTTATGCTGAAAACAACTATGGTTTCACTCTTGAAAACGTTTCTACCAGTTCCTACGAGCATAGGAATCACAGCAGAATGAAACAAGGTCATGGGGAAGTAAACTTTAAGGCCTCGGGACGTAGATATTCTCTTACAGGAAAATTATATTACTATGACAATGACCGACAATTACCTGGAGTAGTGCACTACTACGTCAACGATAATGATGAGAATCTTCATGAACAAAACGCATTCGGACAAGTTCAATTTAGAAGGTTGTTTTCTGATAAATTTTCTTTTCTCATAAGTGGAAAATGGAATTGGGCTATGTCTGATTATAAGAATGAAAAGCCTAGCGGAAATATCAATTCCGCTTCTTACTGGCAACGTGAAGGGTATGGTAGTGCTTCGCTCCTCTATACTCCGCTTACGTCACTTTCTTTTTCTTATTCTGCTGACTATATTTTTAATAGTCTCAATGGTGAGACTTATTATGAGGTCAAACCATATCGTCATTCCATTCTGCAAGCTTTTTGTGGAAAATGGACGGACAGACGTTTGTCTGTTGTAGGCAAATGTCTTGTAGGTATATACAATAATAATGGCACGTCTGAGACTAATGTGTCACCAAGTGCCAGTGCTTCGTATAAACTCTTTAAAGACAAGGAACTTTTCATTCGTGCTGGATGGAAAGATGGATTCCGAATGCCGTCTTTCAACGAATTGTATTATTATCACCTCGGAACTCCTACCCTACGTCCTGAACGTGCTATGCAGTGGAATGTCGGTATTGCCCAAAATGCTTCTTCTGGGGCATTTCATATCAACTACTCTGCTGATATTTACCTTAATAATATACACGATAAGATTGTATCTATACCTGTCAATATGTTTGTGTGGCGTAATATAAATATTGATAAAGTACTTGCTTATGGTACTGACATCTGTGCAAATCTTTCTTATGCTATAAACAAACAACACTCATTGGAATTGGCATTCAATTATAGTTACCAACGTGTACGTAACAACACTGATTCTGAAAGTCGATATTTCGGCAACCAAATTGCATATACACCAGAACATAGTGGCAGTATCACTCTAGGATGGCAAAATCAATTAGCGCATTTCAGTCTCACTACTGATGGAATGAATGAACGCTGGACTACTAACGAACATAGTGAGGATACACGTTTGCCTGGGTTTATGGAATGGTCTGCAAGTGCATACAAGCAATTTAATATTGGTTCTCACCACTTCTCTGCTCAAGCTTCTATCAGCAACATCTTCAACTGTCAGTACGATATAGTGGCGAGATATCCTATGCCTGGTAGAGGATGGAAATTTACTCTCACGTACAAATTTTAAATAATTAGATAAAATTTTTAATTATGAAAACATCTAAATTACTATTTCTGCTTGCTAGTCTCACTTTTATCTGCTCATGCAACAATGACGATGAATCTGCTCCTAACACTAATCCAATTATTGATCCAATCATTGTCTCTACTGGTATGTACGTAGTCAACGAAGGTAACTTCTATGCTGGCATTGATGGCTCTCTGTCATACCTTGACTATGCTTCAAACAATCTTTCGAACAAAGTTTTCCAACAAAATAACGGCAAAAGCCTAGGTGGTACTCCTAATGACGGAATCATTTTTAAGAATATGCTCGTCATTCCTGCTACAGATGAAAAGATTGTATGGTTCATTGATGCGCAAACTTTTAAAATCATCGAACAGCTTTCTCTGTCTTTCCAGCCTCGCTACGTCACTGCTGGTATGGATTGTGTCTATATTTCCACTTATGACGGGCGCGTAATATCCTATAATCCAGATACTAAAGAAACAAAGACGTCTGATGTTATTGGAGCATGTCTTGAAGACATTGTTTTTCTTAATGATTTCATTTATGTATGCAATTCCTTCAATCCTGACTATACTTATAACACTAACGTCGTGAAACTCAAGACTTCAGACCTTTCAAAAGTTGCTGATATCAACGTTGTTTGCAATCCTACTCAAATTGAAACCGATGGTAATGTGGTTTATGTCTTGAGTTCTGGAGATTATTATAATATCACACCAATCATTCAACTAATTGACGCAAATGACAATGTTAAAAAAATATGCTCAGGATGTAGTTTCACCATAGGTAATGGCATGCTTTTTTACTACGTTGCTTCTGACGCTCTTAACCTAAGTTCTGGCATTTCATATAAAGCGCTTAATCTCACTACTGCTGAAGAGTATAAATTTATTGATGGAAAAGATATAGAATATCCTGATAGAATTGCAT
>JAGHSE010000348.1 GCA_018066015.1 Candidatus Colivivens equi | reverse complement strand
CATGCCACACCATACCCTAACGATGAAAATGTTTGTAATATAGCTCCAAAATCGCGCCCATGATTGGAAGTGAATAAGCCAGCAACATTCTCTATAATAATAACTTCTGGCATTTTTTCTTCTATTAGTTCCGCAAAACGGTAGAAAAGTCCAGAACGTAATCCATTCAGTCCCAATCTTTCTGATGCTCCTCGAGCCACAGAGATATCTTGGCAGGGGAAACCACCGCACCATACATCTGCATTCGGAATATCCTTGGAACTAAGATCATTAATGTCTCCAACCTTTTTAACATCAGGCCAATGACGATTTAGTATTTGGCCACAAAATGTGTTGATTTCACAAAGTAATTCTGTGGAAAACCCTTTATTTTCGAAAGCCAAATCAAAGCCTCCTATCCCAGCAAAAAAGGAATTAATGGAATATTTTGCCATTTCAATATTCTAATAGGGTTAATCTTTGTCATTTCCTTTATTGCGTAGCCATTCAGACACATTCAAGCCAACCCTTGACATTTGCGAGGATAGTTTTTCTGTTATTCTTTGCGCATATAGCCTTTTTAAGGTTAGGATCCACTGATATTTATGTTCTTCTGAATCTGTAAATATATACATGCTGTCATCTAATTCGGCGATTACGGGCTTGTTATCTTCATTAGATCTAAAACAACGCATGCTTATGCTATACGGATGGATATCAACACTTTTTATAATTTTATGATCAATAACAATAGGGATACCATCTGCCATCTCTTTATTAATTGGGACAAAAACGAAATTTTTTCCATTCTTACTTATTCTGGCACAATCGCATGCTGGAGATACACATAACCAATAACAATTTTTCTCATCTTTTAAAACTGTTCCTTGAGCTAATTCTGGAGCAACTGATTTAGTTGAAAATAAATCCCTATTTTGAGTCAGTTGGGCAAATGACAGATTAGTTTCATTCTCGGATTCACCGTTCAAACAGTAAAATCTAGAAGAATGTTTTTTTGCATTATTTTCCGAATATGTATTATTGCTTTTGTCTTTAATATTCTTAAAGCACCCACTAATAACTTGTTTCAGCAAGTCTTTAGTGACAAGAATTTTTTTCGTTGTTGTATCAATAAAATCAATCTCCTTTCCTGTGGATGGAATTCCATTAAGCCAACGGATGACAAATTCATTTAAATCCATAGAAGATGCATCTACCAGTTCAGTTATTGCTGTGCCAAAAACTTCCGATAAAAGTTCGGCCCCGTCATCTATACAAGTTAAACTGCAATGCCCCAAAAAAGCGGGATCCAAGTCTTTTGAAAACACTCCCAAAATCTTTGATGTGCTACTGCGTATTTCTGTTATTGCCCGCAGTGCAAAATTCGGTAGCAATCCTGCCGTAAAAGAAGAAAATTCATTGACAATGAAATCTGGAAGTTCTTCGTATTTCACCATAAATTGCTTTAGTGCATCTCCTGAATGGCTATATTTCCCTTCTTTGTATTTGGCTCTTACAAGAATTTTAACATTATTTATTCTGACCTCAAGGCTATCATTTAGTTGTTGTTTGTTTGCTGATTGAATTCGGTCAAACAAGTTTTGACATATATTATTCAAGTTTGTCTCTCCAGTATATACAACAATTAACTTGACTTTCCCATTTTCAGCATCTTGCACAATTTGCTGAATGATTGAGATAGTGTATTGCCCTCGTTCATCATCGGAATCGGAATCAGTTTCAAGATCAGTGCTCGGTTGAGACTTGTCGTCTGTGATATTTAGTCGCCAATCCAACACGATAGTATCTGCTTTAAATAACATTGAGCAAATGTTATCTAAATCGGAAGCTTTTTCGGGAGCGAACACAGAGCAAATCTTCCCTTCTTTAGCAAAAGCATCCGTTACGGCTTTTGCGTCAAAGTCATTATCGTTTTCTGGGGTTTGTTTATATGCACATTCATCAATGAATACAATTGTACTCAAAAAGTTATCTGCTATTTCTTTCGATAATTCAGTGAAAGTATGTTGGACCTCTGCCATATTATTGCTGTTTAAAGATTCTAAATGTAACTGTGCTTCCTTCTCTTGGAGTATCAAGTTTGAGGTCGTAGTTTTCATCATTCAGCACCTCTTTACTGATACTTAACCCTAATCCTCGTCCATTAGGTTTCTTTGAATACCGTAATTCAAATATCCTTTCTTTATCCGTCTCTTTTATGGCTGGTCCATTATTAGAAACGAAAACATTACCCGCTTCATCGGCATGAAGACGGATGATTTTTTCAGGAATTTCGGAGTGTGACAACCAATAGATGGCATTATCCACTATATTTACAAATACAGGGTAGAATGTGGAACGAAATCCGAAAAGTTTTCCTTGCGCAAAACCTTTAGTATGTTTGAGCTGGACATTATGCCGTTCAAGTCGAGACTTGAACAAATCAAGAAGGAACGAGTTGACATCAAGCAGCGGAATTTCTTCTTTGTTTCTATACAAACGTCTGTTCAAAGGTGTGAACAGATTCATATAGTTGTCCAGATGTTCAAAGTTTATTTTTATATTCTTGTAAATGGAATCAAGGTCTTCGTGCATATCAGACCATGCTTTTAAATCACGGATACTATGTCGGATAGAATTGATAGTTCCATTAAATTCATGGTGGATGATGCCGACGGCCAACCCCAACTGACTCAATTCTATATCAGATTGTAAACGAGTTCTTAAGTCTTCTAGTTCCTCGGACATAGTGTCCACAATCTGGTCGTTGGTGACAATATCGCCATTTTCTTCTTTCTCCACATAAAAACTGGTGAATTGCCTGATGATGCGGTCCATGACTTCTGTGTTTCGATTGCTAATAGAGTCAATCTCATCACCTAAACGTTTACGTTCTTTTACCAAGTCAAATGTATCAGCCTGTTGCGTTGCCAAAGTGTTCATTTGATCTTTCACGCCTCTAATTTGTCCGTCAAGGTCCAGCATGAGCTGGTTGGTTATCTCTTTGATATGTTCAGATACGGACTTAACAATATCAATAGTTTCCTCTTTTTTCTTTTTATTTAAGGAAAGAGCTTCTTCTGAAATCAAATCAACTGCCTGCACCAGTCGTTTTCGTTTGCTAATTTCAATATTGAGTTTTTTGATACAATCAGCTATCAAAGTGTCAATACGTGTTTCCGTATTTGCAATCACTCCATTACACAAATCCTGATAATTTTTGCAATATACATCATAATCAGAACGCGAAGCCTTAGAAATGACAAAACCTTTCGGAAAAGGAACGGCGATGGCTTTCTTATAATCAGCTAATTTTTTTCGTGTTTCGTTTTCCAAGTCCACAATCTTTTGGCTGGCTGCATCTGGGTCTTTAATGTAAGGTATGACGTTCAGTTCTTCTGCCAATTGATTCACTATGTCATTCAACTCCTGTTCAAAAATATGATTTTCCAGTTTGTTGAAGAAATCATCCAATTGTTTAAGGAATTTGTCTTTCTTGGTTTTGGCTTTTTTCGATTGATTCTCTAAAATCTTATGGGCCCGTTCGAATTCGGTTTTTTTCTCTTGGAAGAATTCAGACTGGATACTATCTGCCTGATCAGAAAAAATATCTTGCTGCAGTTGAAAGAAAAAGTTCTTTAGAACAGATTGGAATTGTCGATAAGCTGAATTTTCAATAAAGCCCTCTCGTCCAGCTTTTTCACGGAGGTCACTTTCTTCAAGCCCCTTTATTTCTACTGTTCCAAACATTCTTCGATATGAGAAAAAGGAACCAAATCTTTTTGATCGGCTTTTTTCAATATCTATAAAATCATAGTCAGAATCTCCGTAAGGAAGAACCCGAATGTTGTTTCTATAGATGTACAACCCTCCCATTCGATTTGTTTTATCTTTCACTCTTATGTAGTCACGATTTGACATTCGAGAAGCTTTTTCTTCACCCTGAATATACGCAATATCTATGGAAAACAGGCCGCAACTCAATTCCCTGAAATTGTTTTCTCGCCACGATAAAGAATAATCGTATGTCTTGTCTCCATAAATAGTAATTTGTCCTTTAAATTGGCCGTATTTGTCAAATTCACCTTTGATATGATGATCTGCTAATTCAAATTCTTCAGGAGTAAAAAAGCTTTCTTTGTCAATAATACTCGTAAAAGAGCCGTCATCATTCCGAAAATCACGGAACGATATATCAACTGCTGGATTTTGATGTTCAGGAATCATTGTGTTATGAAATCCCAACAGCATTTTCTCCATTTTTGTTAGTTCGTTCTGACCACTTTCTTTTAGCAAATCGGAGTATAATATGTCGTCTACAGGAGAAACATAGAATTGGGTCCCACAATCTTCTTTGTCAAGATTGTATGGTCCAGAAATTTGGTCATAAAGTGCTTTAGCATCTATTGAAAATGCCAGTAATGTATCACATATTCTATCACAGGATTGTTGGGAAATCTTTCCTTGTTTTGTTAAATCTTTAAGAGGAGTAATGGCCTCCCTTTTAAGGTTTTCAATATCCTCCAAAGATGGGAAACCATTGTATTCGCTAATCGGGATGACAACATCCTCCATGTTGATACCTGGTATTTCAAAGATTTCCCAGTTAATTAAGGCCGCTATTGTTTTTACATTATTTTCCGACTTTGATTTAGTTAGAATTAAAACCTGCTTGCCAATAGATGCAATGGCTAGTCTTCCGATACCCTTTTCGCCTGAAATAGGGCGATATTCTTTTGAAGGATCTCTTGGCGGTTGTGAAGTGCTCACGAATTTACTTTCTGTGCCGAGAACAAGCCATCTGTTTTCAAATTCATCACGCGTCATTCCCATACCATCATCTCGAAGTACAAGCAAATTCTTACGGCGAATCAGGCTTGCATCAAAATGATCTGCATATGCATCGTAGGCATTTTTGATTAATTCGTTAATTGCAGTTGGAATGCCGGCAATCTGTTGCCTTCCCAAAAGGTCAAGAGCCCTTGCTCTTGTTTTAAATTGTGCCATAGCCTATTAACCGTTAATAATTACTTCACCTAATCTTCTCGCGTATTCGCATGGGACTGCATTACCTATGAGCTTGGCTGCTTTGGCGATGCTGCTTGTCTTGAAGACATAGTCTCTAGGAAATGATTGTAAAGAAGCACCCTCTCTAATAGAAATTGCCCGGTCTTCTTCAGGATGTCCAAAACGGCCGTTGGAAATGCTGAAAAACTTTGTCGTAATAGTCGGCGCAGGCCTGTCCCACCACATTCGCCCGTATGTGTCTTTGAAACTGTCATCATGACCAACAAAACAAGGCAACTGCAACTCTTCATCATCAGCCCAATCTAATCGGCTTCCTCCGTCATGACTGGTCTTTTGCATCCGTTTTAATCCTTTCGGGCTCAGACCTGCAGAAGTATGTTTGAACTCTGTTGTGTCTTTATGGCCTGCTTGTATTTTATAGAAACCGTTCACTTCACCAATGACATCTCGAACCGTTAATTCCTTTTCGCATTGTTCTGGGAACTTTATTTCAACATTTTCAAGCCGAGTCGCGATCAAAGAAAATCTTCTTCTGCTCTGTGCTATGCCATAATGACACATATTAACGATCCTCGTTTCATATCTATATCCTAATCTGTCAAGTTCGGATAAGAAAAATGGAAGAATGCTTTCTTTGTTAGTGGCAATGCCAGGTACATTTTCTACTAAAACATAACCTGGTTTATAATATTCAATGAAGCGGGAAAAATTGCGCAACAGATTTTTAGATTTGAGCGATTTGCTCTTGTCTGAATTAATGATGCTATAAAACTGACACGGACTGCATCCCACCAAGATTAAAGAATCATCGTTGGGTTTTACATCAAATTTTCTTGCGAAATAATTGCTGTGCAAGTTCCTGATGTCAGTTTGAATAAAAACGGTTCCAGGATTATTATATTCATATGTATCTTTTGCGTCTTTGTCAAAGTCCACGCCAGCAATGACCTTGATGCCAGCTTGGCGTAAGCCGCATGTCATTCCGCCCCCACCACAGAAAAAATCTATCGCCTTTAATTGAGGCAATGGTTCATGATCTGTTGATTGCTCTATCCCTTTATGATTAGACAAAAGTGCAGTCATTTCTTATTCTCCATTTGGCTCGATAATAATATCTGCCACCTTTACATTCAAACACTGCGCAATTCGCGCCAGAGTCTTTAAATCAGGCTGGGCTGAATTTTTACACCATTTACTGATAGTGCAAGTGGACTTGCCCAATTGTTCGGCGAGCCATTTGCCAGTTTTGTTCTGTTCCGCTAAAACCGCCTTCAACCGATTCAACTGTATCATATTGTTCATATTTATTAAACTATAAAGCAAATATATGAAATAGTTTCGATAGTTTTAGAACATTATACGAACAATCTAATGAGATGTTCTAGTACTGGATGAAATGTTATATTTCTAATGAAAAGAAAAAACACCAATCACAGTTGAAATAGTTGAATCGTTGAATGGAATCCGACAGGAGAGAGGTGACTGCTTCGGAGACCAGCTGCGCAATTTCAAGCCTTCCGATGTGTGAATTCGGTTGGCACTTTTTTGTGAATCCGTTGGCACTAGTGCCTGGCTTGCGCGGCATTTTTTATAGGGTGGGTAACTCAATACCCCCTGACCTCCAAAGGAGGGTGAGGGGAATGTACAATGTGCAGCAAGCTGAATGGCAAAAGCCACCTGACGATGATCACCAGATGGCCTTGACTGTTGTCTGCGCGCAAATCTTCGCTTCAAGAGCATCAAATCCCATTTGCCGGTAGCGCTGTTTGGAGTATAGCTTGGCGCATTTATCGCTACAGAAGCGCGTGTGGGGCTGATTTGAGAGAAATGGTAGCCCGCACCATTCACAAATTAATTCGAAATCCATACATCTATTTGGTTAGTGTTAAACTGTCAAAAACTGTTGCAAACTGACCAAAATAGATGCAAATGGATGCATTCCCTATAAATCCCACAACACCTGCACGCTCAGGTCTTCGTGTGGTTCAAATCTAGGG
>JAGHSE010000181.1 GCA_018066015.1 Candidatus Colivivens equi | reverse complement strand
GCAAATTTTCGTGTTTTTCGTGGTAAAAAATTTACGTTTAAAATAAAATATATATCTGATTTATGTTGGCAGATTTTATAGAATAAAATTTTTAACGACTGGGCGACAATATGCGAGTTCTTGTGATACGTTTTTCTGCTCTTGGTGATGTGGCTATGACGGTACCCGTTATTAAGAGTTTTGCTAGTCAGCATCCTGATATTGAAATAAAGGTGTTGACACGAACCCGATTTACGCCTCTTTTCTCATGGATGCCAAGCAATGTAGAATTGATTGGTATAAATTTAGAAAACTACAAGGGCATCTGGGGGTTAAGAAATTTATATCTTGAGTTGAAGAGTTATGATTTTGACTGTATCGTTGATTTACACGATGTGTTGAGAAGTAAGATTATTAGATGGTTTTTCAAACTCTCAGGACACAGGGTGTTTGTAATCAACAAGGGTCGTAAGGAGAAGAGGGAAATAATAGGTAATGGGATTACATCTGCTCCACTTAAACCAATGAAGGAAAGATATGCTGAGGTATTGAGAATGATTGCTGATTTTGAACTTGATAAGAATGTTGGGAATAATGTCAGACGTGGTGTGGACTCAACACATTGTGTAAAGATTGGAGTTGCTCCGTTTGCAGCATATACCACTAAGATGTATCCTCTTGACAAGATGAAAAATGTAGTAGATGCTCTGTCGGAAAGAGGTGTGGAGGTATATTTGTTTGGTGGAGGTGAGAATGAGAGAAAAATTCTCCAGACGTGGGAGAACAGGAATATCAGGTCAATGTGTGGTAAGTTGGGTGGTTTAAAGGAGGAATTGGAGTGTATCAAACAACTTGACTTGATGATAACAATGGATTCAGGCAATTTGCACCTTGCTCATTTGATGGGTACACCTACATTGTCAATATGGGGGGCAACTCATCCTAAGGCAGGTTTTGCTCCTGATGACACTGTAATAATAGACAGGGAATGTCAATGCAGACCATGTTCTATTTATGGTAACAAACCTTGTAAGTATGGTGATATGCGTTGCCTTAGTCAGATTAGTCCTGAAGAAATAGTGAAGGAGGCGCTGGGCAGGAACTGAATTTCAACGAACCGAATGTGGAATCTATAATTCCAAATTATAAATTAATGTGAAATGTGGAATAAGTTTTATTTGTTGGTAACATTTTTGCTTTCGTGTTTTTTTATAAACAACGAAATGAGCGCACAGGAATTGAACTGTACGGTTAAAATTGTTCATTCTCAGATTCAGGGAACTAATACAAGTGTGTTTGAGACTCTTGAAACGGCTATCCGAGATTTTATGAATAATCGTACTTGGACTGACTTGCAGTTTGGTAATGAAGAACGAATAGATTGTACTCTGACTTTTACATTAAAAAAATATGACCCTAACGAAAATTCCTTTCAGGGAGATTTGCTCTTCCAATGTATGCGTCCTGTGTTTAATTCTATTTATAATAGCACACTAATCAATTTGCGTGACCAAAATATATCGTTTACATACAAGGAATATGATGCTTTGGAGTTTAACGAGACCAGTATGGATAATAATCTGACTGCTATTTTGGCATATTATGCATATCTTTTTATAGGGTTGGATTTGGATTCATTTTCTAAATTGGGTGGTACTGATGTATTGCATAAGGTGGAAAGTATAGTCAACAATGCTCAGACTTTCAATGACCCTGGATGGAGGGCTTTTGACGACTCTAAGAACAGGCATGCTATTATCAATGACTATATGGAATCATCAATGCAACCATTTCGTGAGATGATGTATGTGTATCATAGATTGGGATTGGACGAAATGGCTGAAAATGTAGATAGGGGAAGAAATAGTATAAGTGATGCTATCAATTTACTCAAAACGGCTCACAGTAATAAGCCAATGAGTTCGTTGCCTCAGATTTTTACCGATTATAAGCGTGATGAGATAGTCGGAATATATCAGGGTCATGGTGCCGAGAAGGAAAAGGGTGCAATATGCGAACTGCTTTCAAATATCAATGCGGCTCAAAGTAATGAATGGAATAAGATAAAAAGATGATAAGAAATCTGCACATAGTGAATTATGCCTTGATTGACGAATTAGACATGAATTTGCAGTCTGGTTTTTCTGTCATTACAGGTGAAACAGGAGCTGGAAAGAGTATAATACTCGGTGCAATTGGTCTTTTGCTTGGTCAGAGGGTGAATAGTGCCAGTCAGCGAAATGGTGAAAAGACTGTGGTGGAGGCTGTATTTGACGTAGGACAATACAATTTGGATAAATTCTTCAGCGATAATGATTTTGACTTTGACGGCTGTGAATGTGTAATACGACGCGAGATTACGACAGCGGGCAAGAGTAGGGCTTTCATCAACGACTCTCCTGCTTCTCTCACGCAGGTAAAGGAGCTGGGTGACAAATTGATGGATATTCACAGTCAACATCAGAATTTGTTGCTGAATAAAGAAAATTTCCAGATTGACGTTCTTGACATTATGGCAAATAACTCTGACGTGATGTTGAGGTTTCAAACAGTTTTCAAACATTACAAAACAACTTGCAGTAAGTTGGAGAGTGCCATTGAAACTGCTAAAAAAGCAGGTGAAGAAGAGGATTATTTACGTTTTCAGGTAAATCAATTTCAAGGAGTGAAGTTGCGTAAAGATGAACAGGAAGAGCTGGAACAAGAAGCGGAGATGCTTAGCCATGCTGAGGAAATAAAAGAAAAATTATTTACGTCACTTCAGTTACTCAATTCTGATAACGGGGCTGATGTCCTTAATAACATACACGAAAGTATGCGTATGCTCCATCATGTATGTGATGTGTTTCCTAAAGCTGAAGAATTGGCAGAACGACTTGATAGTTGTTATATAGAACTGAAGGATATAGCAACCGAGATAGAAAGTCAGTCAGAGTGTGTGGAATACAATCCCAACAGATTAGAAATAGTAAACGAAAGGTTGAATCAGATATATGCCCTCCAACAAAAATATCATGTAAACACCATTACGGAATTGTTGTCTATTCAATCTGATATGGAGGGGAAACTCTTGCTGATTGATAATAGCAGTGAGGAAATAGACAGACTTAGGTTAGAAGCACTGAATGCAAAGGTTGAGGCAGAGAGAGTGGCATCTCAACTTAGCAAATTGCGTAGTGAGGCGGCAAAGAAAATGAAACAGGAGATGACTGACAGACTGATTTCGTTGGGGATGCCTAATGTGCAGTTTGAGATAGATATGAGCGAAAAAGATGAAATGGATGTGTATGGTAAGGATAAAGTGGCCTTCAAATTTTCGGCAAACAAGAATATGCCGTTGCAAAATATAAGTCAGGTAGCCTCTGGGGGTGAAATAGCAAGGGTTATGTTGTCGTTGAAAGCTATGATAGCCGGAGCAGTGCAAATGCCTACTATTATATTTGATGAGATTGATACAGGAGTGTCGGGTGGAATAGCAGAGAAGATGGCAAGGATAATGCGCGAAATGGGTGATAACGGACGGCAGGTTATAGCAATAACCCACCTGCCCCAAATTGCTGCAATGGGGGAATATCATTTCAAAGTTTATAAGGATGAGTCAGAGGAAAGGACTACAACACACATTGCAGAACTTGATGAGGCAAACCGTATAGATGAATTGGCACACATGTTGAGTGGAGAGGCTATCACCCAAGCTTCCTTGGACAATGCAAGGGCGCTACGTGCCAGTTCTGGGGGGCGATAAACATTTTAGGAATTAGGAATTTTCAACGAACCGAAACTTGTTCATCGAGCATTGCGTTTATAGTCATTTGTAGGTTGGCGCAGTCAACCCAAATGGGATAAACTATCAAGCAATGCGAGGTAATGCAGAGTCAAACTTGTTTGAACTATGCTGAGGTGAGGCCTAAAATGCAGGAACTGAATTAATAATTAATATGG
>JAGHSE010000012.1 GCA_018066015.1 Candidatus Colivivens equi | reverse complement strand
TTCATACAAAGATATAAGTTTTTATCGTATTATACAAGTACAAACACAACAAAATGCAATTATTTACTTGTTATTTCGTGTCACGTTAATTACTGGATACTAAATCAACACCACATTAAATCCAAATTTTTCGTTAGAGCTTTCGTGGTAAAATATAGGTTTTGTTATTAATCCGTTGTCGTTTTATTTTCTTACTATCGCTCGCTACGCTCACGCAAGGTACTCACGCTCGAAAATAAAAATAAATTTTGATTTATTTTGTATTTTGCTCACTTAATCGTACTATCGCTCGTTATGCTCACGCAAGGTACTCACACTCGAAAATAAAAATAAATGCTAATTTATTTTGTATTTTACTCGCTTAATCGTACCTTTGTCAGCAGGTGTAGGCTAATGTTAGCCAAAGACACATTTGCAACAGTTAAAAATGAGAAAATTCAGATACCCTGTAGATACTGACCAGTTCCAGAAGATAAGGGAACAAGGAAAATTGTATGTTGATAAGACAGACATGATGTATGAACTTGCCAACGAGTATGAATATGTCTTTCTTGCTCGCCCTCGTCGCTTTGGCAAGTCGTTGCTCTGCAACACCTTCAAGGCTTATTTCAAAGGACAGAAGGAATTGTTCGAGGGACTGAAGGTAATGGAACTGGAGAAGGAGTGGAAGACATATCCTGTGCTTCATTTCGACATGAGCGATCTGAAGAACTGCACAATACCTGAAGCAAAGTCTAAATTAGGGAATCTTCTTCGCGATTATGAGAAGATTTATGGTCGTGAAGCATCAGACGAAACACCTGGTGCACGTTTTAGAACTCTGATTCATCATGCAGAAGAGCAGACTGGTGAGAAAGTCGTAGTCATTCTTGACGAATATGATTCTCCTATCATGCGTCTATTGTATGAAAAGGAGCAGTTGGAACAGATGCGCTCCATGTTGCGTGAGTTCTATCAGGTACTCAAGAAAGAGGGTGCATACCTCCGCTTTGTCTTCATCACTGGCGTGACGAAGTTCTCACAACTCAGCATTTTCTCCGAGTTGAATAACCTAAGGCAGATATCTATGGATGATGACTATTCAGGTATCTGTGGTATCACTCAGGAAGAACTTGACACAACTCTGCGTCCTTGTGTAGAGGAATATGCAGAGAACCTTGACATCACGACTAATGAAGCATACGCCTTGTTAAAGAAAAACTATGATGGCTATCATTTCTCCCCCAAGAGCAAGGATGTCTATGCCCCATTCAGTTTGCTTAGGGCTTTTGATGGAAGGAATACAGGTCATTACTGGTTTGAGTCTGGAACATCAAAGTCACTGATAGAACATCTTCAGCATCATCCAGAGTTCAATCCGTTGGATTTTGACGGAGCCGAATTGTCAATCAATGCTTTTAATGTGCCATGCGAAAATGCAAGTACACCAATCCCTTTGCTTTACCAAAGTGGGTATCTTACAATTGCTTCGTATGACAAGGATTTTGATACATACACCCTCCATTTCCCTAATTACGAAGTAAGGCAAGGTATGGTAGGAGCTCTGACCAGTTACTTGATGGATTCAGACGATTTGGAACGTGATGCTGCAGTTCTGGCAATGGCACGAGCATTAAAGAAAAGCGATTTATCTACCGCGTTAATAGGGCTACGTTCATGGATTGCCAGTCTGCCTTATGATATAATCACAAAAAAGGAGTGGATGGCGAAAAAGACGCGTGAAGCATTTTACAAACTCATCCTCTATGTTGTATTCTCACTCCTTAACAGTAAAGTAGATACCGAAGTAAAGAGCATCCTCGGTCGTGCTGATGTAGTAATCAAGACCGACACAGACATCTTCGTTCTTGAGTTAAAAGTTGATGACACCGTAGAGAATGCCCTCGCACAGATTGACGACAAAGGCTATGCTATTCCATACGAGGCAGACGGACGCAAGGTTACCAAGTGCGGAGTCAGCATCTCAAGCGAACAACGAAACATCACCAACTGGCGCATTGTTAGCGACTGAAGACAAAACTTTCTTTAGTTCCTCACGCAGAGGCGACTGATTCTTTTATCTCACGCAGAGGCGTCTCAGCCAGCTTTGCTGGTACGATTTAGTTATTAAATTCCTTATTACAAACAAGTTTGAATAATTACTTTTATAACTCAATCTCGCCCATCTGTGATGTGTTGTAATTTAGGTAGAGAGCAATACTGCAAACTCGTTTGCAAGGAGTGCTCTGCTAACTAAATCGTACCAACGAAGTTGGCTGAGTCGCCTCTGCGTGAGACTTGTTTAAGTTTTCGTAAATAAAACTATTATTAAGAAATTTCATTATTTTTTACTGTAAGTGTGCGTTTTTTCAAAAATATGTTGTAATTTTGCACCCAATAAATAGCTCTGCCCTTCTTGCAACAAGATTACTCATCAGATATTATAACTTTTGTTGCTTTTGCACTCAGTTGCATAAACATTACAAG
>JAGHSE010000010.1 GCA_018066015.1 Candidatus Colivivens equi | reverse complement strand
CTGTTATGTATATTCCAACTCAAAGCAATGTGATCAAAAAAACTCCTGTCAAGGTTTAATACTTAACAGGAGTTAGAATCTCACTATGTATTTATGCCTCATCAGGCATAATAAACAAACAGGCTATGTATAAAATAATGCCACAGAATACGGCCAACAATGTCAAAAACACATACAACACTCTCACTAACGTAGGGTCAATGTTTAAATATTCAGCAAAACCACCGCATATTCCTCCTATCATTTTATTTTTACTCTTACGCAACTTTTTTTCATTCATAATTTGAACATCAGTTTTTACAATGATTATTTAGAAATTACAAGTTTGTAGCCCTTTCCATGAACATTGAGAATTTCTACATTTGGATCATCGTTAAGATGCTTGCGCAATTTTGTAATATACACATCCATTGAACGAGCATTGAAATAATTGTCATCAACCCATATTGCTTTCAGTGCATATTCTCTAGGCAACAAGTCGTTTGCTTTGGTACACAGTAACGTCAGTAGTTCTGCCTCCTTTGTAGTAAGTTTTGTCTCCTTTGTACCTATAGAAAGTATCTGAGTCTGTGTATCAAATGTGTATTTACCAATCTTATGAAGAAGAACATCCTTACCAGCTTTTCCACGCACACGACGCAGAATTGCTTCAATACGGAATACTACTTCTTCCATAGAGAATGGTTTTGTGATATAATCATCTGCACCGAGTTCAAAACCCTCTTTGACATCATCTTTCATAGTCTTGGCTGTCAAGAACATAAAAGGAATATCTACGTTGTATTCACGGATTTTCTTGGCAAGTGTAAATCCGTCCATTCTAGGCATCATAATGTCAAGGATACATAAATCGTATTGTTTTTTAACAAATTCTTCCAGTCCTTGCTCGCCATCTGTACATAGTGTCGTTTCATAACCTTTAGCTTCAAGATATTCTCTGAGAAGCATTCCGAGGTTCTCATCATCCTCACATAGAAGGATATTTGCATTTTCTACTCTTTCGTTCATATTCGTAATGTTTTTATGAAATTCGATTAGTGAATTTCTGTTAATAATCTATTTATTTAACTCTATGTCTTATTAATTAATTTAAACTCAATCCGCTACTGGTATTTTTATAGTAAAGGTTGTTCCTACTCCTAATTCACTCTCAGCCTGAATAGTTCCTTTGAAATCTGTAACTATTTTTTTGACATATGCCAACCCCAATCCAAATCCCTTGACATCGTGAAGGTTGCCGGTATGTACTCGATAAAATTTGTCAAATATTTTTTTAACGTCATCCTTCTTCATTCCTATACCATTATCTTTCACTGCAATACACAACAACTTCTGTTCGTTCCATGTTGACAACTTCAATTCCAGAGGTGTCTGAGGCTTACAATACTTCACTGCATTGTCCATCAAATTGAAGACGACATTGGTAAAATGCATTTCATCAACATTGATAAATGGATTTTCGGCATTAATATCTGCAAATACCTTACCTCCATTTCTTTCTACTTTTAATGCAAATGTGTGTATTATTCCTGCAATCAATTCATTTGCATCAATTTCTTGTATGTTGTATCGCATTGTCTGATTTTCGTAAAGAGACAACTGCAGAACTTTATCAACCTGGAATCTCAGACGTTTCGTCTCGTCCATGATAGTTGCTGACAGACGTTGCATCATTGCATCCGTTTTCTTGACAGTATCATCATTGAGCATTTGTGCTGCAAGAGAAATGCTTGATATTGGTGTCTTAAATTCGTGGGTCATGTTGTTGATAAAGTCATTCTTTACTTCTGCTACCTTCTTTTGACGAAATACAATTACGAGTGTGATAATAAATGTCACTAATAATATTATAGTGAATAAGAATGATGGCACAAACATCCAGAAAGACTTTGTTTCCATCTTAGTCAAATCCGGAAAATGAACAGCTAGTTGTCCTGTCTGAACTGGGTCGCTATTAAATAGAGGCACTATAAACACATGTCCGTCACGTCCGTAAGGGTCGTAATCTGCACATTGATACACTACTTCTCCGTTGCCATTTAGAACCTGGTAGTGGTATTTGGCATTTATGCCGTTTTCAACTAATTTTGCTTTAAGTTCCTGATCCAGTATATTAAAGTCAATTCTATCTTCAAGTGGTAATTCACTCATGGTGTATGTTAGATTATATACCACCTCATTAACCACCTCAAGGCTATGTTGCAATTTATCTCTAAATGCCTGTTGTAGAGAATTTGGAACTTTCTTGTTACTTCGGCGTGTAAAGAATTGATTTGTTTCTGCATGTTGCAGAGCAACACTATCATTGCTCACATTTACAAATGAGTTATCAACCAGCAAGGTGGTTTCAATAAATTGTGTGGCTTCATCTATTTCTGTCTGATGAACTACATCCAAAAGACTTCGAGTTACGTTCTCCTCAAACTGTTGTTTATGAGTAGCATATATCTTGCGGATGTAAAACACCTGCATCAAAAGCAAACTTACAAAGGATACCCCTATGATTATTGCCAGTATTGTTATAGATAATCTTTTCATTATGGTGGCTAAATTAATAAAAGTTCAAGTGTTCAAGTTAATATTTAAAAAATAAATACTAATAAACACATAAATAAGCCGACAAATTAACATTTGCCGACTTATTACTTGATAAATTATTAATTTCTTAGTTCTCTTAATCTTCTTCCTTTGATTGCTCTTCAAATTCTTTCATCAACTTAGTTTGAAGATCAGTTGGAACGAGTTCGTAGTTTGAGAATGTCATAGAGAATGAAGCACGTCCACCAGTCAGTGAACTCAATGTAGTAGAATAGCTTGAAAGTTCATTAAGTGGAATCTTTGCTATGAGTTTGTCGTATCCATTAGCACTTTCACTACCCACAATCATACCACGACGCCCCTGGAGGTCACTCATAACATCACCCATCTTGTCACTTGGTGTCAATACCTCAACATCATAGATTGGTTCAAGTAGTTTTGGTCCTGCGTTCTTGAATGCATCTGCAAATGCATGACGACCAGCGAGCATGAATGACAATTCATTAGAATCTACTGGGTGCATCTTACCATCATATACAACCACGCGTACGTCGCGTGCGTAACTTCCTGTAAGAGGTCCTTGTTCCATTCTTGCCATAATACCTTTAAGGATTGCAGGCATGAAACGAGTATCAATAGCACCACCTACTACAGAATTGATAAATACAAGTTTACCACCCCAGTCAAGGTCAATTTCTTCTTTGCCCTTCATTGCAATC
Source organism: Candidatus Colivivens equi (assembly GCA_018066015.1). Taxonomy (GTDB): domain Bacteria; phylum Bacteroidota; class Bacteroidia; order Bacteroidales; family Bacteroidaceae; genus Colivivens; species Colivivens equi. Next base: position 4,255 of record JAGHSE010000010.1, on the reverse strand, counting down.
TTAAATTCCTGTCCACCAAATTTGTAAAGTACTGGATCAGGCATTCCTTCTGTATAAGGTTCAACAATAAGATGTACTTCACCAAACTGGCCTGCACCGCCTGACTGTTTCTTATGACGATAGTCTGCGCGAGCTGCCTTAGTGATAGTCTCTCTGTATGGTATCTTCTGTTCTATATAAACAATCTTAATTTTTTCTTCGTTTTCGAGACGCCACTTAAGTGTACGTAAGTGGAATTCACCCTGACCCTTGATAAGTGTCTGCTTTAATTCCTTACTTTGTTCAAGCAACCATGTTGGGTCTTCTTGTGCCATACGCTGTACGGCAGCAATCATCTTTTCTGTATCATTTTCGTTTTCTGCCTTGATAGCACGGATATACTTAGGATTAGGGAACTTGATAAAATCAAATTTCCAGTCACAATCCTTACCTACAAGTGTATTACCTGTACGTACATCCTTCAATTTTGTAGTACAGCCTATATCGCCAGCTACGAGCTCTTCAACCTTTTCACGATTTGAACCAGCGCAAACAAACAACTGTGCTACACGTTCCTTGCTTCCACGATCTGCATTAGTGAGGTCATCACCTTCGTGAAGTTTTCCACTGAGTACCTTGAAGTATTGAACACTTCCGATATGTGGTTCGTTTGCTGTCTTGAAGAAGAATATTGCTGCTGGACCATTAACGTCTGGTTTAACATCTTCTCCTGCTACATTCTGGACTGGGGCCATATCTTCTGGACTTGGAACTAAATCGCCAAGTATATCCATCAGTCTTTGTGCACCAACTCCTTTTTCACCGCTAACGCATACCACAGGATACATTCCTCGAGTTGCTACACCAATGCGAACACCTTTGATGACTTCTTCGTCACTGAGTTCTTCGGTTTCGAAGAATTTCTCCATGAGTTCTTCATCGTTTTCTGCAGCAGACTCAACCAATGCATGATGAAGTTCTGTTGCCTTGTCTAATTCATCTGCTGGTATATCCTCAATTGTAGGAGCTCCACCTTCGCCCTTCCAAGTGAGTTTTTTCATCATAAGGATGTCAATAATAGAAGTAAATCCAGCTCCTTCGCTAACTGGATACTGAATAGGTACCACTTTTGAGCCAAATGCTTCCTGCAAACGCTCTGTACTATTATGGAAATCACTATTGTCGCGGTCAAGCTGATTCATCGCAAATATAACTGGCTTGTTCAGTTTTTCTGCATTGCGGAACTGATTTTGTGTTCCTGCTTCTGGTCCGTTTTGTGCATTGATAAGTATAAGTGCCGCGTCACATACATTCATTGCAGTAATAGAAGAACCTGCAAAGTCATCAGAACCTGGACAGTCAATGACATTCAGTTTCTTGCCCTTACTTTCTGCATGAAATACTGTTGAGAACACAGAATAACCATATTCTTGTTCTACTGGAAAATAGTCGCTCACTGTGTTCTTTTGTGCCACTTTACCTTTACGGCTAATAATGCCAGCCTCAAGAAGTAATGATTCAGTGAGAGTGGTCTTCCCCGATCCGCTATAACCCATAAGGGCGATGTTGCGGATTTCGTTAGTTTGATAGATTTTCATAAATAGTTTTTTTAATAATATTTAGATGTTTATTTAGATATTTCAGTTTTCAACATACGCGTTTGCAAAGTTAAAAAAATAAAATGACAACGACAACTTTTTTTAACGACAACGTCAACGACAACGACAACTTTCTTTAATAATTTTCTTAAATTTGCATCCGAATTATAAAAAGACTATTTATGCAAGGCATTTACATTCACATCCCTTTCTGCAAAAGCAGATGTATCTATTGTGACTTTTATTCCACTACAAAGCTTGACTTGCGTGAAAAATATGTCAATAGTCTCTGTAATGAAATGGTTTCTAGGCATAACTATCTTTGTAATGAAGATTATAATACTATTTATATCGGTGGAGGAACTCCCTCACAATTATCACTTCCTCAACTTTCAAAAATCATTTTCCACCTTTATTCCACTTTCCGTATTGCAAAGAATGCTGAATTTACAATAGAAGTTAATCCTGACGATATAAGTGATGAGTTATTGAAATATCTTAAAACAAGCCCCGTAAACCGCATAAGTATGGGCGTTCAGACTTTTTCAGACCAACGTCTGCAGTTTCTTCATCGACGTCATAGTGTAGCACAAGTCAGCAAGGCTGTCGAACTCTGTCGGCAATATGGTTTTCATAATATCAGTATTGATTTAATTTTCGGTTTTCCTAACCAAATTCTTGACGAATGGAAATCTGATGTGTCGCAAGCCTTAGCCATTGATGTACCTCATATTTCAGCCTACTCCCTGATGTATGAAGAAGGAACTCGTCTGACCCAGATGAGGGATAACGGACAAATCAGTGAAATACCCGACGACACTTCTTGTAAAATGTATGACTATCTTTGCACGACTCTCAAAGATGCAGGATACATCCACTATGAGATTTCCAATTTCTGCAAACCTAATTTTCACTCTCGGCACAATAGCAGTTATTGGAATAATGTTCCCTACCTTGGACTCGGTGCTGGAGCTCATTCTTTTGATGGTAATTCACGGCAGTGGAATAGTGTTATGCATAATGGAGAATGGGAAGTTGAAGATATTGAACGTCTTTCTCCTTTACAAAAATACAATGAGTACATCATGACTCGCCTACGCACTATGCAAGGAGTGGAACTAGATACTTTGAACTCTGATTTCACATACTATTTTTCACAAGTTAAACATTTGGTTGACAGACATATCAGCAACGGCAATCTCAAAGTCAATACGGATACTAGATGCTTGGTTCTTACTCTTCAAGGAATACACATCAGCAACCTTGTCATATCAGACTTGATGTTAACTGAAGAATAATAATTTGCACACATACACCTAATTATGTGCATAAAATTAAATTTTGTGAATTATTTTTCTATCAAATGAAGAAAAAAAGCCACTAGTAGAAACATTGGAAATAAAAAAGTGCTTAACTTTGTGCTCGGTTTAAAAGCAAATATTTGTTTAACAATTAAAAGTAAGTAAAATGAAAAAGTTATTTTTCGCTATCGTAGCTGTAGCTGCTATCTCTTTCGCAGCATGTGGCAACAACGCTGCTAACACAGAAGAAACTGACTCTGTAGCATGTGATTCTGCATGTGTTGAAGAATGTGTTGAAGAAGTAGTTGATTCTGCAATTGAAGAAGTAGTTGATTCTGCAGTTGAAGCAGTAGAAGAAGTTGCTGAAGAAGTTGCTGAATAATTGTATTCAGACTACGACAAGTTATTAGGCACAGCCTAATGAGAGAATTGAAACCTGTATGACTTTCGTCACACAGGTTTTATTTTATTATTTTTTCTTATTTTTCAAACTGGCGTAACCACTTTTCCACTTCTGCTGTCCATTCACGTTTGAATGGAATGCGTTCCATATTGCCATATCCATGACCTCCTGAAGGATAGATATGAAGAGACGCACTCACTCCTGCCTTTCGTAAAGCGTAGTAATACTCAATGCTGTTCTTAGGATCTACTGTGTTATCGTCTGCAGAAAGTATCATTAGAGCTGGAGGAGTTTGCTTTGTCACTTGTTTTTCGTTGGAATACTTATCAATAAGTTCTTGCGAAGGATTCTGGCCAAAGAGGTTGTCAAACGACCCCATGTGAGTAAAACTCCTATCCATTGTTATTACTGGATACATCAGCAACTGGAAATCAGGACGTGTTTCTTCTGAAGAATAATGTGTTGCAAGTGTTGATGCAAGATGTCCACCTGCCGAACAACCCATCACTCCAATTTTTTTTACTTTCCATTCATCTGCATGCTGACGGATAATTTTCATAGCCTGTTCTGCATCATGAAGCGGGACTTCTGTAAAACCAAACGGCATTCTGTACTCTAGCACACAGTAAGTAATGCCTAGAGAGTTAAACCAATCAGACATATTCTTGCCTTCATGAGAATCAGAAAGAACAGTATAACCACCTCCAGGACATTCCAATATACAAATTCCATTTGGATTTTGAGCCTTATACACTATTAGCGATGCATTAGTGAGCCCCTTCAATGCTTCCTCTGACATAGTTCGTTTCTGATAATCATTCGGACGTGCTACATACTCCTTTTCAGGGTTGCCATCAGGCCATAATTGAATTGTCTGTGGACCAAAGAAAAATCCACGAGGTTGTGCCATTGCTGTCGAAGCAACAAAACACATAGAAAGAATTACATTTACAAGTCTTTTCATACTATTATAA
>JAGHSE010000316.1 GCA_018066015.1 Candidatus Colivivens equi | reverse complement strand
ATTATGTCTGCCAAAATTGTTGGACGAATTGAATGTAATAGAACCATATGTGATAGTAGTTCCAGCAGGTGATATTCATAAAGATATAGAGTCGTTGCAGAAGGTGTGGACAGGACTTATTGACGGCAAGGCTACAAGATATTCTCTATTGATAAACCTTGGAGGTGGAATGGTAACTGACCTTGGTGGGTTTGCTGCCAGTACGTTCAAGCGTGGAATTAAGTTCATGAATTATCCTACTACTCTACTCGGAATGGTGGATGCCTCAGCTGGAGGAAAGACTGGTATTAACTTCGGAGGACTGAAAAACGAAATAGGTCTGATAAGTATGCCGACAAGGGTGATATTCAAAAACGAATTTTTAAGAACTCTTGATAGAGAAAACCTACTCTCAGGATATGCTGAAATGCTTAAGCATGGATTGCTGTCAAAATCAGATATGATTGATGAACTCTTGGCTTTTGACCTTTACGAAATAGATTTTGAAAAACTTGGACGAATGATTCGTAGAAGTGTGGGCGTGAAGAAGGTTTTTGTGGAAAAAGATGTTTTTGAGAAGGATATGCGTAAAGCACTTAATTTTGGACATACTCTTGGACATGCTTTCGAGAGCTTGGCTATGAAGAAGGGTATGCCTATACTCCATGGGTATGCAGTGGCATGGGGTATGATATGTGAACTCTATCTCTCAGCAGCTTATTTTGATTTCCCTCAAGACACAATGAGAAGGGTGGTGCAGTTTATCAGGGAACATTATGGTACAATGAATTTTTCATGTGATGATTATGATCAGTTGTATGAGTATATCTCACATGATAAGAAAAATATTGGTGAAATTATACAGTGCACATTGTTGAGCGGACTGGGAGTAATCCGCATTAATCGTCCTATCTCAAAAGAACAAATGTTTGAGGCATTGGATTTCTTGAGAGAAGGTATGTAATATCATCATTCAGACGATGACGCAAAATAGACTGAGATGAATATAAGGAATACTGAAATAGAAGGTGTGAAAATTATAGAACCACGGGTGTTTAATGATGCTAGAGGTTATTTCTTTGAATCGTTCTCGCAAAGAGAATTTGACGAGAAGGTTGGGAAGGTGAACTTTGTACAAGACAATGAAAGTAAGTCGTGTGTAGGTGTGGTGAGAGGCTTGCATTTCCAAAAACCTCCGTATTCTCAGGCAAAACTGGTGAGGGTGGTCAAGGGACGAGTATTGGACGTAGCTGTGGATTTGAGAAAAGGTAGTGCAACATTCGGAAAACATGTGGCTGTAGAATTATCTGAAGAAAATAAATTGCAGTTCTTTATCCCACAGGGCTTTGCCCACGGGTTCGCTGTATTAAGTGATGAGGCTATATTTCAGTATAAATGTGATAATTTCTATCATCCTGAGTGCGAAGGTGCAATTGCTTGGGATGACCCAGATTTAGGCATAGACTGGAAATTGCCCGTTGAGGAACGTGTCCTCAGTGAAAAAGACAGACATCATCCGAGGTTGAAAGACGTAGAAAGTCCGTTTTGAAATAGAATACAAAATAAACTGTTAACATAAATAATGGAAAATTATATAGTATCAGCAAGGAAATATCGTCCGATGACATTTGACACAGTAGTGGGGCAAGAGGCTCTGACTACTACGTTGATGAACTCTATTAAGACTGGGCACCTCGCTCATGCATATCTCTTCTGTGGACCGAGAGGGGTAGGCAAGACAACATGTGCACGTATTTTTGCCAAGACAATTAATTGTCTGAATCCAAAGGAGAGTGGAGAAGCGTGTGATGAATGTGAATCATGCAAGGCTTTCAATGAAAACCGCTCACTGAATATTCATGAATTGGATGCTGCTTCTAATAATTCGGTGGATGATATACGTGTCTTGATTGAACAAACAAGAATACCACCACAGGTCGGAAAATATAAGGTGTTCATTATCGACGAGGTACACATGTTGTCTTCTCAGGCTTTCAACGCCTTCCTGAAAACCCTTGAAGAACCTCCTCATTACGTCATCTTTATTCTTGCCACAACTGAAAAACATAAGTTGTTGCCTACAATCCTGAGTAGATGTCAAATATATGATTTCAACAGAATGAGTGTGAATGGCATCATTGGTCATCTGCAGAATGTAGCAAACAAAGAGGGCGTAAATGCTGAGCAGGCTGCACTGAATGTAATAGCACAAAAGGCTGACGGAGGAATGCGAGATGCCCTATCAATATTTGACCAAGTCAATGCTTATTGTCAGGGGAATATCACATACAAACAGACTATTGCAAATCTGAATGTACTGGATTATGACTATTATTTCAAATTAGTGGATTGCTTTATTGGAAATCGGGTTTCGGAGATAATGATGATATTCAATGAAATTCTCAATAATGGTTTCGAAGGCGGACATTTTATAGTGGGACTTAATAGCCATTTGAGAAATTTGTTGATGAGCAAGGATGCTCAGACTCTTACTCTGATTGATAGTAATGAAGAAGTAAGACAGCGCTATGCTCAGCAGGCTGCTAAGTGCAAACCAGAATTTCTGTATGCAGCTATACGCAGATGTACCGATTGTGATATTAACTATAAAATTAGCCAAAACAAACGACTGCTTGTTGAGATTACACTTATCGAAATAGCTCAAGACGCACAGGAAGACCACCCCTAAGGTAGGTGGTAGGAAAGGTATAAAGACTCAAAAGCAAAAGCGGTTGAAATCGGTATTTTCAACTGCAGATGTGGCTGTTGCTGTATCAACTTCACAACAACCAGTTCAAAATGCCAAGTCAGTTCCTACCGTAAGTGAAAAAACAAAGGAATCTACGACGAGTGCTCCTGTCACTGCACATACGTCTGGGCATGTAGGTTTTTCAATAAAAGGTAATATCGCCGAAGCATCACATCAGGTTGACAAACAGGAAAAGACACTATATGAAAATGCAGACAATACTAGTGCAGGGAAGATTATTCAACCTGAAGACCTAATAATAGCCTGGCGAATGTTTGCAAAACAATTACCTAAGGAGGAAATTGCAATAGCGAACAGATTTGATAAAATGATACCAGAATTAACGGCTGATAATATTTTCGAAATAGTGGCTGAAAATCCTAGTATTGAGGAAATATTACACGCAAAGGCTATACAATTTTTACCTTTTATGCGTAAACAGTTGTCTTGCCCTGGATTGAATGTCTCTATCAGATTAAGAGAATTAGTTGAAAAAACAAAAATATTAACAAAAAGGGAACAACTAAACAAAATGAAAGAGGAAAACTTTGCATTAATCAAGTTAATTAATGAGTTTTCATTGGACTTTTGATTTTTTTTAAAAAAACAATGCTATTTGGAATAAAAAGAAATAAACTTTTAGTATATTTGCATCGTGAAAGATAATTTGTGGCATATAATTTTGAGCTATAAGTATATACTCGCACTGATGATATTCGTATTAGCAATAGGATTCATCGGCGAGCATAGCTTAGTGAATCGTATCGCACAAAAAAACAAAATAATGCAGTTGGAACATGATATTAATGTGCAAATAGAGCAATTTAATAAGGACAAGGAAACATTGAATCGGTTGAAGAATGACCCTGAAGCTGTTGTTCAAATTGCACATGAAAGATATTACATGAAACAAGCTGGTGAAGACGTTTTTGTTATAGAAGATGAATGAGAAATTAAATCTTATATTGACCTGTCTGGGAGAGATAATGGTCATTATCGGTGCAGCATTATGGATTACAAGTTGGCAGTGGACTTCATACATCTTCGCCCTTGGAACTGTAATGTTTGCTACAGGACGTTTTTTTGAAAAACATCCAGAAACTCAGACTACAACTCTGAAACGACTCTACAGACAACAATATATTGGTATCATAATGCTAATGGCTTCAGCAGGTTTGATGTTGTTCTATACGGCATCACGCACTGCGTGGCTCGTGCCCTTTATAGTGTTTACAGTTGCTGAACTTTATACTGCATTTAGAATACCACATGAATTAAAAAAGACTGATAGCTGAGTAGGGTCAGCTCATTTAGGATAATAGTTATTATTACAAAAACACATTTTATGAACGACAATGAAAAATGGCAGCAAAAACCTGGTGAAGGTGAGGGGCAGCCAAAACGCCAAAGAGTGCGTTTCCAAAGAGTAGAAAGAACTTATTCTTCAAACAACAGTACCACGAATGAACATGCTTTCCGCCCTCATGGGGGTAACCAACAGGGTGGATACGGAGCACCTCAGGGTGGCTATGGAAATCAAGGATTTAATAACCAACAAGGGTATCGTAGTAACCGACCATCAAATTATAGTAATACAGGTGGGGAAAGTGGCTATTCCAGTCAAGGCTCATATGGTAATCGTCCTGCTGGCAATAATAGATATAGTAATCAAGGTGGGTACAGCAACCGACAAGGTGGTTATGGTAATCAACAAGGTGGGTATAGCAACCGACAAGGTGGTTATAGTAATCAACAAGGCGGTTATAGTAATCGACAAGGTGGTTACAACAATAGTCCAATGGGATTTAATAAATTTGGCAATCAGGGCGGCTACAGCAATCGTCCTACCAATGCTAATCAAAGACCTAACAGACTAAGCAATTACAATCCTAATTCTAAATATAGTCTGAAGAAACAAATTGAATATAAGGAATATAATGTAGATCCTAATGCGCCTGTTCGTTTGAATAAATTTTTGGCTAATGCGGGTGTTTGTTCACGTCGGGAGGCTGATGAATTTATTCAGGCTGGAGTCATTACTGTAAACGGACAGATAGTGACAGAATTGGGTACCAAAGTGATGCGTACTGATGAAGTTCATTTCCATGATCAACTTGTAAGTATGGAAAAGAAAGTATATGTTTTGCTCAACAAACCAAAGGACTATGTTACCACATCTGATGATCCTCAGGGACGAAAGACTGTGCTTAGCCTTGTTCAAAATTGTTGCAGGGAAAGAATATACCCTGTTGGACGTCTTGACCGTAACACTACAGGGGTGTTGCTGTTTACTAATGACGGAGAACTTGCTGCTAAGTTGTCGCATCCAAAATACTTGAAGAAAAAGGTATATCACGTTTTTCTTGATAAAAATTGCACTATTAATGATATGAAAGCATTGGCTGAGGGTATCCAACTTGAAGATGGGGAAATACATGCTGATGATATCAGTTACGCTTCGGATACTGATAGGAAGCAGGTAGGCATAGAAATTCACTCTGGTAAGAATCGCATTGTTCGACGTATGTTCGAGGCCCTTGGATATAAGGTTCTAAAATTGGATAGAGTAATGTTTGCCGGACTTACTAAAAAAGGACTGAAACGTGGGGATTGGAGATTCCTGACTGAACAAGAAGTTGCTATGTTACATATCAATTCTGGAAATTAATCTTTTTAATTACATCAAAAATATGAAAAGGACTAAAATAAAAGATGTGTTATTGCGCACGGATTATGGCTCTGATGTCAATGTAAGAGGTTGGGTCCGCACAAAACGTGGCAGTAAAGCTGTTAGTTTTATTGCTCTGAATGATGGCTCTACAATCAAAAATGTTCAAATTGTAGCTGATAATGAACGCTTTGATGAGGATTTAATGAAACTGATTACTACAGGTGCCTGTATTAGTGCAACTGGTGAATTGGTACAAAGTATCGGTTCGGGACAAAATGTAGAAATTCAGGCTAAAGAAATAGAAGTGCTCGGTACGTGTCCTGCTGATTATCCTATGCAGAAAAAAGGACAAAGTTTTGAGTATATGCGTCAGTATGCTCATCTGAGAATACGTACTAATACTTTTGGGGCTGTATTTCGCATTCGTCACAATATGGCAATTGCTATTCATCAGTTCTTCCACGATAAGGGATTTTATTATTTCCATACTCCTCTTATCACTGCTAGTGACTGTGAAGGGGCAGGAGAGATGTTCCAGGTTACAACTAAAAATTTGTATGATTTAAAGAAAGACGAGAACGGACAGATTATTTATAGTGATGATTTCTTTGGGAAAATGACTTCACTCACAGTGTCTGGTCAATTAGAAGGTGAACTAGGCGCAACTGGCCTAGGCCAGATTTATACGTTTGGTCCTACATTCCGTGCTGAAAATTCTAATACTCCTCGCCACCTCGCTGAGTTTTGGATGATTGAACCTGAAGTTTGCTTCATTGATTTAGTGGAACTGATGGATCTTGAGGAAGAATTTATTAAATATTGTGTGAAGTGGGCTTTGGAGCATTGCAAGGACGACCTTGAATTCCTCAACAAAATGATTGATAAGGGACTCATTGAGCGTTTGGAATCTGTTGTCAATACTGATTTTGTAAGACTTCCATATACTGAGGGTATCAAAATTCTTGAGAAGGCAATTGCTGACGGACGTAAGTTTGAATTCCCCGTTTCGTGGGGTACTGACCTCGCTTCTGAACATGAACGTTATCTCGTAGAGGAACATTTCAAGAAACCTGTAATCATGATTGACTATCCTAAGGAAATTAAGGCATTCTATATGAAACAGAATGAAGATGGCAAGACGGTACAGGGTACTGACGTTCTTTTCCCTCAGATTGGTGAAATTATCGGAGGTAGTATTCGTGAAGCTGATTACGAAAAACTGACTGCTCGTATTGAAGAACTGAATATACCTATGAAGGATATGTGGTGGTATCTTGATACTCGCAAGTATGGAAGTTGCCCTCATGGAGGTTTTGGATTAGGGTTTGAAAGACTAATTCTATTCGTTACAGGAATGCAGAATATTCGTGATGTGATTCCTTTCCCACGAACTCCAAAGACTGCTGATTTTTAACAAATAATAAGAGTAAATACTAAAAAGTGTTGAATAATTCTTAACGAATTAAAAAACATTTGCATAACTGATTTCTTCATTGTATTTTTGCACTGGAATTTGCTGGTAGCAGGAATAGAATGAAGAAATTGTTTTATATGATTCTCGTCTTGACTTTCTTGGCATCTTGTGCTGAGAAAAGTTATTTTATTGATGGCAATTCATCACAATTGTCAATCAATGGTGGTATGGCATATATTCGAGAGTATTCTTCAACAAAACAACGTTCAATTGATTCTTGCGAAGTTCTGCATGGACACTTCCAAATGAGTGGACCTATTGATTCTGTAATGATGGTATCATTATTCATGGGGAACGATAATTTTATTCCTATTGTTCTTGAGAACGGAGACATCAATATTAATATAGCGAATACTACCGTCAAAATTGAAGGAACACCATTGAATGACAGATTATATTCATTTCTTGAATCTCGTGACTCATTAGTGTATTTATTAAATGACCTCCCTCGCAGTCACGCTTATCTGTTCTTACAGGGATGTTCTCCTTTTGAAATGCAGAGAATTTTGGCTAACAAACAATCTGAATACAAAAATGCCCTTGAGAAGTTAGAGTCTAAATTCATCAAGGACAATTATGATAACGTATTGGGTGTCTCGTGGTTTATGGAGTTATGCTACCGTGCTCAAAACTTATATGGCTTGCCAATCTTAACACCTCAACTGCAAAACATTTATAATGATGCACCGAAGCAATTCCGTCAGAATAATAAAGTTGCCTCTTTCATTGAGACTATCCGTTCATACTAAGTAAGAACTCTTCATTATTTTTTGTCTTCTCCATATTATCCATCACTACATTCATGGATTCAATGACATTCATGTCACTGATATATTTTCTCAAAATCCACATTCGGCGACGTGTAAGTTCATCCTGAAGTAAGTCATCTCTACGAGTACTTGATGCAACAAGATTAACAGATGGAAATATTCTCTTGTTTGAGAGTGAACGGTCAAGTTGAAGCTCCATATTTCCTGTACCCTTGAATTCTTCGAATATTACTTCATCCATCTTGCTACCAGTGTCTATCAATGCAGTTGCTATGATGGTAAGCGAACCTCCGCCTTCAATATTTCTTGCAGCACCAAAGAATCTCTTTGGCTTTTGCAGTGCGTTAGCATCAACACCACCAGTCAACACCTTACCTGAAGCTGGACTGACGGTATTGTAAGCACGAGCCAAACGGGTAATACTATCAAGGAAAATGACTACATCGTGTCCACACTCTACCATTCTCTTTGCTTTCTCAAGTACGAGATTAGCTATCTTAACATGATTGTCGGCTGGGGCATCAAATGTTGAAGCAATTACTTCTGCCTTTACTGTTCGTGACATATCTGTTACTTCCTCAGGACGTTCGTCAATGAGTAACATCATCAAATATGCTTCTGGGTGATTACGTGCAATGCTATTTGCAATATCTTTCATTAACAAGGTCTTACCTGTCTTTGGTTGAGCTACTATCAATGCACGCTGACCTTTTCCAATTGGTGCAAATAAATCTACTATTCTTGAGGAATAACTATCTTCTACACCACTACACAGAGTGAATTTTTCATCAGGGAATAATGGAGTGAGGTATTCAAATGGTACACGGTCTCTTACAATTGAAGGTTCACAACCATTGATTTTTGATACTGATACTAGTGCAAAATATTTTTCATTTTCTTTAGGAGGACGTACAGGACCTTCTACAACGTCACCAGTTTTGAGTGCAAAATTCTTTATCTGAGATGAATTTACATAGATATCATCAGGAGAACCGAGATAATTATAGTCAGAACTTCTCAGAAAACCATATCCTTCCATTATTTCTAGTACGCCTGATACTGTGATAATATCACTGAAATCATAGTCTGGTACAAGTGCATCTAATAATGATGAATCATCAGTTTCATTTGGAGTGTTTTCTTGATCGTCTTCGTCATATTGTTCTGAATAAAGGTCGTTATCGTCATCACTATCAAAATCGTTATACTCATTTTCAATATATGGTGTATTATCCAATATTGGTATATCTTTGATAATTATGAAGTCTTTGCCATCATCATAATCTTCAACCTGAACTTTGGCTGGATTCTCATCTTCAACTTCATTTGTAGTAATTTCTTCAGGGATAGTTTCTTCATTTACTTCCTCTATTACAACAGGCTCAGGGCTAACAACTTGTTTTTTAGGTCTCCCACGTTTCTTTTTCATAGGAGGTTCCTCTGTATCAACTGGTTTAGTTTCCTCTATTGGTTTATCTTCCTCTGTAGGGACTACTGAGACACTTACTTCATTGGTTGCATCAATATCACTGCTGTCATCATCATCAAAATTGATTTTAGCCAATGATTCTGTTGCATCTTTTAATTCTTGTTCTAATGCTTTCTTATTTTTTGCCGTAGTTTTCCTACCTCGTTTTTTCGGTTCTTTTGCAGGTGCAGGTTCGGCACTTTCTTGTGTAGTAGCCTCAGTGACTTTAGCAGTTGCAGCCTCTGTTTGAATAGATATATTAGTTGATGAAAATAGGTCGTTACCCATATCAATAGCTACATTTTTCATTGTAGATACCTTTACAGCTTCTGTTTGATTTGCACTATACACATGGTCAACTACTCTCATACGAGTTCTCTTTCTCGTAGAATTCTTTTCCGCTAGTCCTGCAGCATTGTTTATGGCAGATTGGTCTAATATAGCATACAATAACTCTGTCTCATCCATTTTGCCGGGTTTGATACCAAGATCCACAGCAATACTTTTCAATTCTTCAAGGCTTTTGCCTGAAAGCAAATCTTTAGTAAATTTCATATAATATATAATAATAGGGATTTTGTGTTAGATACGATCCGTATCTGCTTGCAAAGGTAAGAAAAAAAAATGTATCCTCAAACTCTATCGTGAATTTTTTTATTTGATGTAGAAAGTCGGAGATTTATCTTATTTATCATCAAATGTATTTCCCGATAAAGTTCAACACATCCTCCTTGCCAACTTTTGAGGTTGCACTAGTAATACAAGAAGGTGGTAGTTCTTCCCATTTGTCAGCTATGGTGTCCAAAAATAAATTTGTGTTATTCATAGCTTGTTGTCGGCTTACTTTATCGGCCTTTGTAAATATCAAAGCAAACGGCACACCATTTTCACCTAATATGTCAATAAAATCCAAGTCTTTTTGTTGGGGTTTAAGTCTAATGTCTATGAGTACGAACAGACAGGTGAGTTGTTGTCTATCCAACACATAGTGTGATATGAGGTTTTGCAATTTCTGCATTTCTTTTTTGCCTCGTTGTGCATAACCATATCCAGGTAAATCAACCAAGAACCACTCTTTCGTACCTTTCCCCTTTGCACTTGTAATATGGTAGTGGTTTATGAGCAATGTTTTGCCTGGCATACTCGATGTCATTGCTAGTCCTTTTTTGTTGACAAGCATATTAATAAGCGATGATTTGCCTACATTTGATCTACCAATAAATGCAAACTCTGGCAGATTAGTGTCAGGACACATATCTGCTCTAGGACTACTGGTAAGAAATTCGGCATTGAGTATTTGCATTGTGTTTTGGTGGTATTTGCTTATTTAAGGAGTTCTTTGGCTTTTGGGGTGAGTATAGTTACAATGTCGCTAATAGCAATTCGACAAGTAGGTAGCCCTACTGAGTATGGAGCAATTTCGTATGGCTGATAAATAAATTGTATGCTGTCTTCTACAAACCAGGGATCAGTCTCGGGCAAAGGGAAGTCAGTAGTATCTTTTACCATGATGTCAATGGCGTTAACAAAATCTGAATCATTGTTTTCAAAGTATTGTTCCTTTATGCTATGACTCAATAAAGACTTCAGAATAGTTGTTTCGCAGAACATCTCCCAATCGTGTCGTGCTCCATCTTTCTTTGAGAAAGTCATACCTTTTACGAAAGGGATTTCCACAAGTGAGGTCTTGATATTTTTGTTGCGTAGATGTCTCACAATCGGAGCATTGTTTGCATCGTGAGTGTATGTGCACCCTTGCATCAGGTAAGTAACGTATGTATCTGTCTCGTCTATCTTGCGTATAGTTAGATGAGTGCCCGTACCAGGTATTTCATTTTCATCGAGGTTTTCAAAATAATATGAAGCATATGAGCGCAACATGTCAGTATCGCAGTTGAGTGTACCAGAGTAGTTACCACCTAATTCTTCATTAATCCATTCTCTTATACAATTTAGCAATGAGTCTGGTCCTGCTACCGGTAAGTCTATTTCTGCCCTATAGAAAATAGTACCATCAGCACCATTTATGCTGTCTTCATATACTATTTGTTCAATTTGAAATTCTACATTTTCTTCACCATTGGTACCCATTGTAGAGTTACTACAGGAAAATACTGACAGCACCATGAGTGCCGTCAGTATTATTGTTAGTATTTGGCTTTTTGCCATATTAACTCTATTTTTAGAAAATATTTTCAAACCCGATATGGTTTAGTTCAACAAATCATCTAATGCACTACGTACCTCGGTATCATTGGCTTTTTCACCTTCGTTGTTGTCGTTATGACGGAAATGTGGTTGACGCTGAGGACGTTCACCATGCTGACGCTGAGGACGATGATTTTCACCATCTTCGCGTGGTTGACGAGCAGGACGCTGAGGACGTTCACGTTCTACATATCCTTCTGGCTTTTCAGTAAGTACTCTGTGTGACAATTTGAATTTACCTGTCTTTGGGTCTGTTCCTACAAGTTTAACTTGGATAGAATCGCCTTCATGAATACCTGCTTCTTCTACTGATTCCAGATGTTTCCACTCTATTTCTGAGATGTGAAGCAAACCTTCCTTTCCAGGGAGAAATTCTACGAAACATCCGTATGGCATAATAGACTTGACAGTTGATTCATATACTTCGCCTACTTCAGGGATTGCTATGATACCTTTGATACGAGACATTGCAGCATCAATAGCAGTCTTGTCAGGAGCTGAAATCTGTACTTTTCCTACACCATCTTCTTCGTCAATAGTAATTACTGTATTTGTCTCTTCCTGGAGTTGTTGGATATTTTTGCCACCAGGACCAATGATAGCTCCAATAAAGTCCTTAGGGACGATGATTTGTTCAATGCGTGGTACTTGAGGCTTGAATTCAGAACGAGGTTCTGAGATTGTCTTCATCATTTCACCCATGATATGTTCACGTCCTGCCTTTGCTTGCAATAGTGCCTTTTCAAGAATTTCATATGACAGGCCATCACACTTGATGTCCATTTGTGTTGCAGTTAGACCATTTTTTGTACCTGTTGTCTTGAAGTCCATGTCCCCGAGGTGGTCTTCGTCACCTAGAATATCACTGAGGATGGCATATTTATCTTCTCCAGGATTTTTGATAAGTCCCATTGCTATACCTGCAACAGGATTTTTAATAGGTACTCCAGCATCCATAAGTGCAAGAGTTCCCGCACAAGTAGTAGCCATTGATGACGAACCATTTGATTCCAAAATGTCGCTCACTACTCTTACTGTGTAAGGGAAATCATCAGGAATCTGTCCTTTTATACCTCTCCACGCTAGATGTCCGTGACCAATTTCACGACGACCAACACTTCTCTGAGCCTTAGCTTCTCCAGTAGAGAATGGAGGGAAGTTATAGTGAAGGAGGAACTTGTTATAATATTTCTCAAGAGCTCCATCAACTAATTTTTCATCCATCTTGTTGCCGAGTGTAGCAGTAGCTAGTGCTTGAGTTTCTCCACGAGTAAAGATAGCGCTTCCATGAGGATAAGGAAGTGGGCCTACCTCGCACCAAATTGGACGAATATCAGTAGTGTGACGACCATCCAAACGCAAACCTTCGTCAAGGATACAACGACGCATAGCATCGCGTTCTACATCGGCATAGTAACGTTCTATGAGAGCATTCTTAGCTTCCAATTCATCTTCTGTCATTTCAGTATGTGTGGTAGCGTATGCTTCTTGATAGTCAGTCTTGATTTTTTCAAAAGCTTCAGCTCTCTTGTGTTTTTCAAGCCCTTGTTTTGTTACGTCATATGCAGGCTGATAGCAAACTTTCTTTACGTCTTCACGCAATTCTTCATCATTGTCTTCATGACAATATTCGCGCTTAACTTCCACTCCGAGTTCCTTCATCAGTTCCTTTTGCAAACGGCATTGTGGTTTGATTGCATCATGAGCAGCCTTGAGTGCTGCAAGTAAGTCACTTTCTTGTACTTCCTTCATCTCACCTTCAACCATCATGATGTTTTCTTCTGTTGCGCCAACCATGAGGTCCATGTCTGCGTTCTTGAGTTGCTCAAAAGTAGGGTTGATGACATATTCTCCATTGATACGTGCAACTCGAACTTCTGAGATAGGACCTTCAAAAGGAATATCTGAAACTGCGAGAGCGGCACTTGCAGCAAATCCCGCAAGGGCGTCTGGCATATCAACACCATCAGCAGAGAAGAGTATTACATTTACATACACCTCTGCATGGTAGTTAGAAGGGAAAAGAGGACGGAGGGCACGGTCAATAAGGCGACATGTGAGAATCTCTTCGTCTGATGGTTTGCCTTCTCGTTTTGTAAAACCTCCAGGGAAACGACCTGCTGCTGAATACTTCTCGCGGTATTCCACCTGAAGAGGCATGAAATCTGTTCCTGGTACTGCGTCTTGTGCGGCACAAACAGTGGCCAAGAGCATGGTGTTGTTGAGTCTCAACATAACGGCTCCATCGGCTTGTTTTGCCAACTTTCCTGTTTCAATGCTGATTTCACGTCCGTCAGGCAATGAAACTTTCTTTGTAATTACATTCATCTTAAAATCAACTTTTATGTACGAAATATCGTACAATTAAATAATATATTTATAT
>JAGHSE010000083.1 GCA_018066015.1 Candidatus Colivivens equi | reverse complement strand
CCTGCTAAAGAAAAATCTCAACCGACGACAAACCGAGAGCAATTGCAAGCTTGCTTGGCATTGCCGAGGTGCGAAGGAGGAAGACAAAAGTCAAAATCACCTAAAATGTAATTAATAGAACACCCCTAATTGAGAATTGAGAATAGAAAATGTAAAAGTCGGAATATTGCGGGATAAGGTGCTCAATATTATCTTTGAGGATCAGTATGAGTGTGGAGATATTCCTGTGGAGGGGAAGAACGTGATGGAACTACATAATGGTAAAGTGGTGTGGCTTGGCAGTGAGTATAGTGACCTAATGTTTGTGCCTAAGAATAGGACGTCAACATTTTCAATAGAAGATGTAGTAATAGGTATAGATTTTCATTGGGAAAGAAAAGAATCACAGACATTCCGAGGTGCCCTGAAGGTAGTGGTGGAAGATGATATGCTTAGGGCTATAAATATTCTACCTGTAGAAGAATACTTGGTTAGTGTGATTTCATCAGAAATGAAGTCGTCAGCATCTTTGGAATTTCTCAAAGCACATGCTGTGATTGCCAGAAGTTGGTTGTTGTCGCAGAAAAATGTCCACAAAGGTTTTCATGTATGTGCAGACGACCATTGTCAGCGTTATCAAGGCATAGGGCGGGTACAAAGTGAAAATGTGCGTAAGGCAATAGAGGCAACTCGTGGCGAAGTATTGATGTATAAAGGACAAATATGTGACGCAAGATATTCAAAGTGTTGTGGAGGTATGCTTGAAGAATTTGAGACGTGCTGGGAAGATGAACACCATCCTTATCTCATCAGTAAACGAGATGCGACAGATGCTTGTCTGATACCAAACCTAACTGATGAAGACGTAGCAAGAGAGTGGATTATGAACGGTGAAGATAGTTTTTGCAACACCCAAGATAAAGGTGTTTTGAATCAGGTGCTCAATGAATATGATCAAGAAACAGCTGATTTTTTTCGTTGGACAGTTACGTATTCACGCAACGCCCTGACAGAACTGGTAAATCGTAAAATCAATGACGACTTAGGTGAAATAGAAGACTTGATACCAATGAAACGAGGGAAATCAGGTAGAATATATGAGTTGAAGGTAGTCGGCAAGAAGAAAAGTGTTGTTGTAGGAAAAGAGCTGAATATTAGAAGAATATTATCTGAAAGTCACTTAAAGTCATCAGCATTTGTCGTTGACAAAGATACCGACACGATTACTCTACATGGA
Source organism: Candidatus Colivivens equi (assembly GCA_018066015.1). Taxonomy (GTDB): domain Bacteria; phylum Bacteroidota; class Bacteroidia; order Bacteroidales; family Bacteroidaceae; genus Colivivens; species Colivivens equi. The sequence goes on along the minus strand of JAGHSE010000083.1, from coordinate 1,635 downwards.
GCAGGTTGGGGACACGGAGTAGGGTTGTGTCAGATAGGTGCAGCCGTAATGGGTGCAAAAGGATATAGATATAATGAAATATTGTGCCATTATTACCCAAATACAGAACTAAAAAAGATATATGACTAAAGTAAGAAACCCGTGGGCATGGATTCCTACACTGTATTTTGCAGAAGGACTGCCGTATTTTATTGTGAATGTGATTTCAGTGACTATGTTCAAAAGAATGGGAATGAGTAATGGTGACCTTGCTCTATACACCAGTCTGCTCTATCTGCCGTGGACTATCAAACCACTTTGGAGCCCATTTGTTGACATCATTCGAAGCAAAAGGTGGTGGATTTTGACTATGCAATTCTTAATGGCGGTTGCAATACTGGCTGTTGCCTTCACCCTTCCGCATCCGACTGTAGCAGAGATTGACTCTGGTAACATCACTGTGTCGCCTTTTATTGTCACTCTTATAATATTCTACATAACTGCCTTTGCATCTGCTACACACGACATAGCTGCTGACGGCTACTATATGTTGGAATTGGATAAGTACAGGCAGTCGCTCTTCGTAGGACTCCGCAATACATTTTATAGGATAGGTTCTGTATTCGGTCAGGGAGTAATCGTAGTTATTGCTGGCAGTCTCGAAACGGCTTTTGATGATATTCCTAAGGCTTGGTCTATAACATTACTTATCAGTGCCATAATATTCGGTGCAATAAGTCTTTACCATTCCTTCTTTCTTCCTCGTCCAGAGGAAGATATGACACGTGGGAGAAAGACAGCTTCAGAAATATTCATTGATTTCGGAAAGACTTTTGCTACTTTCTTCCGTAAGAAGGGAGTGTGGTTGGCTATCATCTTTATGCTCTTATACCGTCTCCCCGAGGCTTTCTCAGTCAAGATGCTTACGCCATTTATGCTTGACCCTATTGAAAAAGGTGGTCTTGGGCTGACTACGACTCAGTCGGGACTGGTATATGGCACTGTCGGGGTAATTGCACTTCTGTTTGGTGGTATTCTCGGAGGTATATACGCTGCTAAGAAGGGTTTGCGGAAATCCATCTGGCCAATGGCAATGAGCCTTGCCCTTCCTTGCTCTGTATATCTTTACATGGCAATTGTGCAACCAGAATCCATTTGGCAAGTTTATGCATGTGTAGCATTCGACCAATTTGGCTATGGATTTGGGTTCACTGCTTATATGCTCTATATGATGTATTTTGCAGATGGTGAATTCAAGACTAGCCATTATGCTATATGTACTGCATTCATGGCGTTTAGTATGATGATTCCAGGAATGTTTGCGGGTTATCTGCAAGAGGCTTTGGGATATGTCAACTTCTTCTGGATGGTAATGATATGTTGTCTTGCAACTGTTGCAGTGACGTATATGGTAAGAGAAAAGATAAAGGTGGGTTCTATAAATTCACCGAATAAGTAATAATTTTTCAAATATGGATGATATCGTTCTTTTCAGCCCTTTTGTTTTTGTTTCGGCATCTTTCTGCTTTTCAGTCAGTCATGATGCCCGCATCACTCCTTCCTTCCGCACAGCAATCTGCTCGGAACAAACCTCAAAATCGCAAGAAATGAATTTATAGAACCCACCTTATATGATAGATTTTTCTGCCTTATTTT
>JAGHSE010000134.1 GCA_018066015.1 Candidatus Colivivens equi | reverse complement strand
ACCATATATCTTATTACAAAGTCAATGATTTCAGTATTGCCAGAAATGGTATTTAGGGAGGTAATGGGATGTTTTTTATAATCAGACAGAAGTGTGGTGATGTCGTTGGCTATCTTCTCAATGCTGTCTAATGGCATTTCTTTGTTTTTGATACATACATCGCATTGACCACAATCGGAAGTGCTTTTTTCATCAAAATAATGTAGTAGTAATCGGCTTCTGCAAATATGAGATGAGGATGCATAGTCCAACATACATTTGATTCTCTTAGCAAAGTCTGCCTTTCTATCATCATAGATATGACGTGAGAGTATAATGCGAGACTTATCAATGCGTGGAACCATGAAGGAAATAGTAGAGCAGTTGGATTGTGGAATATAATCAATGATATGTTGCCGACTTAGTTCCTTGAGTAAAAGATATACACGCTCAGATGTGAGGTTTGTAAGTTGTGCTATTAATGTCTCTTCAATGAAAATATAATCTGCAAACACCCCGGAATAAGTACGAAGTAATGCTTGTATAATGGAATTTGTATCGTTATCTAAATGATAAAGATAATAGAGGTCTTCCTTATGCAATATGATTCTAAGACGTGACTTGAGGGTGTTGTCACTTTGGTATTTGATATATCCTGCATTGGAGAGTAGTTTTAGTGCACTATCAGTCTGTACAGGGAATTGTTTGAATGTGTTGCAAAATTGTTCTATGCCGAATTTGAAGGTTCTGTTTGCTCCTTCACCTTCGCCAATTTGGAGGAAGAAACATACATTTTCGTATGTTTGTCTTATAAAATCAATATTTGGATATGTGTCAGAAATACGTTTGTTTAGAATGGTATCGTCATGAGAATCATAAAGTAGTATGGCAAATGCTTTTTTCCCATCGCGTCCAGCACGACCTGCTTCTTGGAAGTAGGCTTCCAGCGAGTCGGGAATATTATAGTGAATGACTATGCGTACATCTGCCTTGTCAATACCCATACCAAAAGCATTGGTTGCAACCATTACTCGGTTACGACCCTTTGTCCAGTTAATTTGACGTAAAGAACGTTCGGCATCGGTAAGGCCCGCATGATAGTTATCGGCAGAAATTCCATTAGCAATAAGGTAGTTTGATATTTCTTTAGTCGTTGCCCTGTTTCGGGTATAAATAATAGCACTACCTTCAGGATAGCTATTAAGTATATGAAGAATCTGGCTGGCTTTATCGTTGGAGGGTTGAACTATATATGCTAAATTCTCACGTTTGAAACTCATTGAGAACACTCTTGAGTCTGTGAAATTAAGGCGCTGTTGTATGTCAATGATGACTTTTTTTGTAGCAGTGGCTGTTAGGGCAAGAATTGGTACATGGTAAGGAATGAGTGTGCGCAGTTCTGGTATCTTCATGTATGAAGGTCTGAAATCATATCCCCATTGAGAAATGCAATGAGCTTCATCAACCGTAATCATACTAATTTTACGAATTTGACGTATTCGGTCTCTAAAGGTTTCGGATGTCAGACGTTCGGGGGAGATGTATAACAACTTGTAGTTGCCGTAAGTACAATTGTCTAATGTACGTATGATGTCATCGTGAAACATGCCAGAATAGATGGCTTCGGCTTTAATGCCAAGTTGTCTAAGGTGCTCAACTTGGTCTTTCATTAGAGAAATTAGCGGTGTAATGACAAGACATAAACCATCCATTGCGAGTGCAGGAACCTGAAAACAGATGGATTTACCTCCTCCTGTTGGCATCAAGCCTAATGTGTCATTACCTTCGCATATGCTAGTAATGATGTCTTCTTGAATACCTCTGAATGAATCAAATCCCCAATATTTCCTAAGTATGTCTAGGTATTTACTCATCAGTGCCCTTAATATCTTCTATCTGCAATTGTATCTCACCTTTCTTGTGTGAGTTTTCTTCTATTGAATAAACAATATCAAATGAACGTTTCGTCTTGATGTAATGTGCAGAGGAACTTTGGCCAAATGCAATGCCGTTTATGACATGCTTTGATGAATTGTCAATAAGTTCGAGTTTGATGTGCTCTTGTTCTTTTCCAACAACTTTGCTTGTACCGAAGTCATAAACATTATGAGTACAGAATATAGGTTTTTCGTTGCCTGGCCCAAACGGACGCATGCGTCGTAGGTCATTGGCAAGTCGGTAATTTATATCATAAAATTTAATTTCGGTATCAATGTTGAGTTCTGGAACAGAATAATCGGATGTGATGTTTTCTTCAACATACTCGTTGAGGCGTTCACGAAATGCTTCAAGATTTTCAGCTTTGAGGGATAGGCCAGCTGCATAGGTGTGGCCTCCGAAATTTTCAAGAAGGTCTCTGCAACTTTCAATTGCTTTATAGACATCAAATCCATTGATACTTCGTGCAGAACCTGTGAGGAAATCGCCAGAACGTGTCAGTACGACAGATGGGCGGAAATATAATTCGGTCAGTCGGGAAGCAACAATTCCAATTACTCCTTTATGCCATGCTTCGTTGCAGAGTATAATGGCACTTGACTCTTTGAGTTGAGGACTTTCTTCAACAAGTTTATTTGCCTCTTCTGTCATCTTTTTGTCAAGTTCCTTGCGCTCTTCATTATAGAGATTGATTTGTTTTGCCTTCTCGAATGCTTCATCTAAATCGTGCTCAATGAGTAGTTCAACAGATGCTCTGCCGTTTTGCATTCTTCCTGAAGCATTGATGCGTGGACCTATCTTGAAGATGATATCATTCATCGTTAGTTCCTTGTTTTGCAAATCACAGATATTGATGATTGCTTTTAGACCTACACTTGAATTGTTGTTTAATTGGCGCAGACCATGATATGCAAGAATGCGGTTCTCTCCCATAATTGGTACGATATCAGATGCAATGCTGACAACTACAAGGTCAAGCAAAGGTATGAGCTGGCTGAATGCTATGCCGTTGCTGATAGCAAATGCTTGCATGAACTTAAATCCTACGCCACATCCTGAAAGATCTTTATATGGATAGGTGGCGTCAGGCCGCTTGGCATTGAGGATAGCTACGGCAGGAGGTAATATGTCGTCTGGAACGTGATGATCACAAATGATAAAATCAATGCCTTTGTCTTTTGCATATTGTATTTCTTCTATGGCTTTGATTCCACAGTCAAGGACAATGATGAGTGATACCCCATTTGCATAGGCTAGGTCAACTCCTCGTTTGGATACTCCGTAGCCTTCTTCATAACGATCAGGTATGTAGAAATCCAAATTAGAATAATACTTTTGAAGGAAACGATAAACTAGGGCAACAGCTGTGCATCCGTCAACATCATAGTCGCCATAAATGAGAATCTTTTCCTTCTTTCCCATTGCTTCATTTAGTCGATTTACTGCGATGTCCATGTCTTTCATAAGAAATGGATCGTGCAGGTCGTGTAATTGTGGCCTGAAAAATTTTTGAGCTGCTTCAGGCGTTGTGATGCCTCTCTTTACAAGTAGTTTGCTGGCAATATTTCCAACGGCACCATTAGCTGCTAATTGTGCTGCCGCTTCTTGCTCTTCTTGTGTGAGGGGTGTGAAATTCCATTGATAATTCATTATATGTTTTCATTTTTTTATATACACATTTGGGACATCTTTAGATGTCATGATAAAAAACTAGGGTGTAAAGATACGAAAAAAGCATGGCATGACCATACTTTTTCGTGTTAAATATATAAAAAAACTGAAAATCAAGATTTTTTAGAATTCCTATTAAGTGCTTATCCTAAAAGGAATGCTCATAAATATAAACCACACAATGTGACTATGAGGCTAATACAAATTGAGCAAATGATTATTCCCATGATGTGTTTGTTGATTAGTTATTACTTAATCCACGCTCAATAACACTGCCTACTCCACTAACTCTTTTTGTTAGTTTGTCTGCCCTGCCACTTAGTGTTATATCACCTGTGCCATCTATTTTTGCGTTGATTGTTTTACAACTTACATTTAATTCAATATCACCTATGCCTGTAGTAATGGCTTTGATGTCAGTCGCATTGCAATGTTTTACTTGTATGTCGCCTGTTCCGTTTGTTGTGAATTCTGCATTTGAACAAGTGATTTTATCAAATTCAACATCACTCGTACCATTGATTACAACTACAAGATTGTTTTTAAGTGTGAGGTCTGTAATGTCAACATCTCCAGTGCCGTTTGCTGTCAATGTGAATTTATGAAAAGTAGCCGGCGATTTTATGTCAAGGTCACCTGTACCATTAATCTCTACGTTGCTGAGTTGAGGTGAAGTTATGTGTAAAGTGAGTGTTGGAGAATGTCTTATATTATGTTTATTTTGTGTTATTTGTAATGTGTTGCCGCTTGTGTAAATGTCGTAGAAACTAATTGCTTTTTCATAACCATAAAGCACTGCCTTGAGTGGAGAACCTTGGGTATAAATAATATCAATATTGCTGTTGTTCTTTATTGTAGTAAAATCAGTGATATAGATACTTTTCTTTATTCTTACTCCCCATTTTTGAGTGGTGTTGAAGTCATCATCATCATCATCATCGTCGAAATCATCGTCGTCATCGAAATCATCATATTTGGACTCTTCAATAGCTTCCTCTATGGCTTTTTTGATTGCCTTTTCATTTAAGCAACTTGTATTGATGGTTGCCAATAAAATGATACTGATAATGTATATCAATTTGTTGTTTTTGGTTTTCATAATAATGTGTTTAAAATATTAATAACTTCGTCTGTACTCATATCAAGTGATTGCATCGCATGAGCAATTCCGGGCAAGGTATTGTTAATGAATTCATCTTTGCGCATTTGTTTAACTGCTTGCTGAGCTCCCTTATTCACAAAATATCCTAGTCCTCGTTGCGTAAATATTATATCAAGCCCTTGGAGATAGTCGTAAGAACGCATCACTGTATTGCTATTAACTTCAACTTCTGCCGCGGTTTCACGTACCGACGGAATTCGTCCTTCTTCTTTAAATTCTCCTGCCAAAATCTTTTCGCAGATGTAATCTGCAACCTGTAAGTAAATGGATTTATGTTCGTTAAAAGTCATGCTAATTGTTTGTGTTAATTATAGTTTATGCGATAAAAATGGCACGATGTGTGCTAATTGTGTTTGCTAGTCGCGATTTGACTTTTGTTGTATTTTTTCCATGTGCATATCCAAAGGCATACCCCTGTAAGAAATTGCAATGTGGTGAATGTATAAACACTGTAGATTATCCAACTTAACATTGTAATCATAATGTCAATAGAGTCGTCAGTAAAAGAATTGTCTTTAGCATTAAAAATGAATGAAGCAGATATTGCGATGATTACGATAATAAAGATTGTGTATATAATGAGCATTGTGAGCAGTGTAACAGGGATGTTGTTTTTATACTTAACGGAGTTGATGAACCCAAATAGTCCAGTATGAAAGAATACCTTACAAAATTCTAGTATTGGAGCAATGACTATGATTGGTTCGATTACAGAAGAAATCAAAAGTTCAGTTAGATTTGCTGATTCGGGTGATTTAATATTGGAGAATTGAATCACATTGTCTAAAATATGATTGTTGTAATGAAAGAATAGAGAAGATACTGCTTGAGGACTTATCAGGAAATAAGTCATGAGAGCATAAATGGCATCACAAACTAAATAAGCGCAAATGCCCAAAATTAGTACTCCGCCAATGTTGATAAGAATGTGCCACCAAAATTTTTCACTCATCGTAGCAGGAATGGTCAATTCCATAATGCGACTTTGCTTGTTAATCATATTATGAAAGAGAAAACCTGCTGATATAGCTACTGACCATTCTAATATGAGACTTAACCACCCCGTAGCTTGGTATGAACCGATTGCAAATGCTAAATTATCTGATGTCTGAGATATATCATGTGAACTTATATAGTTTAGAAAGAAACTAATTAATGTTACTCCTAAAAATAAGGAGACGATTGTAATTGCTATGTTCTTGTATAATTTTTGGTTGATGGTAAAGTCCCACCTTGCATAATTACTAAAACGATTTTTATTGAACTTTTCCATATTCGTTAAGTTTGGAGTTAAACAATTTTTCTAAATCTACTGTTTCGTCTTCGCTGAAGAGATTTTCCATCTTGTCGTTGATGAGTATTCTGTTGTTGTCAATCATGGTCACATAATCTAACAATAATTCAACGTCCTTAACTTGGTGGGTAGAAATGATGACAGTTTGGTCTTCATTCATACAACTAGCAAGTACTTTTCGGAATTGGCTCTTCGATGGAATGTCGAGCCCATTTGTGGGTTCATCCATGAGGAGTAATTGTGGATTAGTTGCAAGTGCAAGACACATATAGGCTTTCTTTTTTTCGCCCATTGATAGGGTTCCCAGGTTTACATCATGTGCTAGTTCAAAACCATTTAAACACTTCTTGAGCATCTCTTCACTGAAACGAGGGTAGAGTGGCGCCAGGGTCTTTGTAAATTGACTGAATCGAATATCGGGGATGTTGTATTCTTCTGGCACAATAAACATGTTTGACAATGTTGACGGTGTGCGTAATGATGTGTTTATTCCGTTAAAGAGAATCTCTCCTGTTTCTGGGTGTAGCATACCCATGATTAGGTAAAGTAAAGTGCTCTTGCCTGTGCCGTTCTTGCCAAGCAAACCATAAATGCCGTTGTTCTCGTATTTCATAGTGAAATTATGAAATACACTTTTCTGTGGACTGTAATGGAATGTAATGTTGTTGAGTTCTAACATAACTTTCAAAATTTGATTTTAGTTGCTATTCCTTTTTTTATCTCTTTGTTTTTGATTTTAGTATGTTTGCTCTTTAATTAAAAACGAAACTGTTTCAATAGTGTACTATGTTACTA
>JAGHSE010000320.1 GCA_018066015.1 Candidatus Colivivens equi | reverse complement strand
TAATAAAATTGAATATTAAATGATGAGTTATGAATTATGAGTGTGGCAGAAGCCTATGGACAACTGCCAACTCATAATTCATGATTCATAAATCAAAAAACAAGACATGGCAAAAATTCAGATGACTACTCCCCTCGTGGAGATGGACGGCGACGAAATGACTCGCGTACTTTGGAAAATGATTAAGGAAGACCTTATCAATCCTTTCGTTGACCTCAAAACCGAATACTACGACCTCGGCCTCGTAAAACGCGATGAGACCAAGGACCAGATCACCATTGACTCTGCAGAGGCAGCTAAGAAGTATGGTGTAGCAGTAAAATGCGCTACCATTACTCCTAACCTGAAACGTATGGACGAATACAAACTGCACGAGATGTGGAAGAGCCCCAATGGCACCATCCGCTCCATCCTCGACGGTACCGTATTCCGTACCCCCATCACCATCCCCAGCATCAAGCCCGTTGTTAAGAACTGGGAGGCTCCTATCACCATCGCTCGTCACGCTTATGGCGACGTTTACAAGAGCGTTGAGATTCGCGCTAACGAACCTGGCGTAGCTAAGCTCGTTTTCGACGGTGAAAATGGTCAGCACGAAGAGGTGGTTATCCACAATTTCAAGGGCGCTGGCGTGCTCCAGGGCATGCACAACCTTGACAAGAGCATCCGTTCTTTCGCTCATAGCTGCTTCAAATATGCTATCGATATGAAACAGGATCTCTGGTTCAGCACCAAGGACACTATCAGCAAGAAATACGATGCACAGTTCCGTATCATCTTTGAGGAAGTATTCGAAGAGTACAAAGCCAAGTTCGAAGAACTCGGTATCGAGTATTTCTACACCCTCATCGACGATGCAGTTGCTCGCGTTATCCGCAGCAAGGGTGGTTATATCTGGGCTTGCAAGAACTATGACGGCGACGTTATGTCCGACATGGTTTCTACAGCTTTCGGCAGCCTCGCAATGATGACTTCCGTACTCGTTAGCCCCGATGGCAAATACGAGTTCGAAGCTGCTCACGGCACCGTTACCCGCCACTGGTACAAATATCAGGAGACTGGCGAGATGACCTCCACCAACCCCATGGCTACCATCTTCGCATGGAGCGGCGCATTGCGCAAACGTGGTGAAATGGACGGCTTGAAGGATCTCGTAAACTTCGCCGATCAGCTCGAAGGCGCTTGCTTCGACACCCTGAATGAGGGTATCTGCACCAAAGACCTTGCCAACCTCATGGAAGGCATCACTCCTAAGCCCTGCAACTCCGACGAGTTCATCAAATCCATCCGCGCTCGTCTCGAGAAGCGTCTTGCTTAATCGACAACCTGCACTAAATATAAGGTGGGAGAATCCAAACTCCCACCTTATTATTTCACAAAAGATTTCACGTCAGCCATAATCCACTAAAATAAAACATGAAGAGAAAACATCACCTTATTCCCCTCATACTCTACTACTTAATTAGATCAATAATAGGCAAAAAAGAACCCAATTTTGCTCATTATAACCTGAAGATGATAAAGATCATCCTCAAGAAACTATTCTGTTTGGATAAGAGTGAAGTGATTGTTGCTTACACATCTCATAACATTAGAATTGCAAAATCGACAAGAACCGTTTACTCTATCCTTAACGGAAAGTACAAAAATGTTCACATTGTCCTTACTCTTTACAAAGAGGACACACATTATCTTACAGGAGAAATAAAAAGACTCATTGATGCTGGAATAATCGAATTAATCATTGCAGACACAGATCTTGGCCCCCATTTGAAATATTTCTACGTCATGCAGAAATATCGAGACCTTCCTATTATTACCATCGATGACGACAATATATACTATAACGACCACGTATCTATTCTCATGAGCTACCATCAAGAATACCCCAATACCATCATAGCTCGCCGCTGTTTTATGCTCGAAGAAGAGAATGGAACACTGGTACGATATAACGACCTTCTTTATGAATTCAGCCCGTTGGATTACCCTTCGCATCGCAATTTCGCTACTGGAATTGGAGGAATCCTTTATCCTCCAAACATATTAGAGATATCAGACGAAATGATACCTGAGATTCTAGCGATGAAATACGATGACGACGTGGTACTAAAAGTCTTTGAAATACGAAAAGGAATAAAGATTTATGCTACCAATGCGAAACTCCATAAATACAAACCCATAAAAGATGAGGATGTGGTTGGCATAGGACTATGGGTGAATGGAAACAAAGAGAAAACGCATAATAACATTATGAAATACGAAAAAGAATTCCTATGGGCAGCCAGAGACGGAAAATGATAATATAATGAATGATACCATTAAAACAACAATATTTCGTTTATAATATTAATAAAGACATACTCATCTCAAAAAGTAAAAAAATCATGACCCACGGCCACGAGGTATTAAACATGATGGAGGGCAACTGCTACGCCTCCACTCAAGAACTAATAGATGCCATAATTGCTCAATTTGGACGAGAGGAACGTTTTTTCACTTGTAGCGCAGACAATATGACTGCCCAAGAATTAGTTTGTTTCCTTCAAGAACGGGGCAAGTTTAAGCCTTCAAGCAATAAAACTTTTACTGTCGACAAAAACAAAATTTGCAACCACGAATAATAAATGAGCCAATCTGAATACATATTCAACATAGATACAACACTACGATGAGAAAGTTAAATAAAACAATACTACTTGCAATATTGACTATCAGCCAAATCGTAATCACAGCTTGTGGTAAAGAAGACCACATTTTGCCTATAGAAAAAACGACTGAACTACCCATAGGATCACTCTCTGGCATTTTTGAAATAGGAAATAATGAACAAGTGAGATTTTCTCAGGGAAATCTATGTTACTGCATGGATGGTGAACACCTTTCGCTAGCAGGGCAGCAACAAGGTATTTGGACATTCTGTAATACCCAATATTCTACTCAGCAGCCCGGAAACGGAATATTAGACCAATTCAACTACGGCACTAGCGGCTACAACAATTTTCACCCATGTGTAGAACCAGATTACGAGAACATTCCTGTTTCTATCTCGAATCCAGACCCATGGTATGACTGGGGAATATTCAATGCTATTGAGAATGGAGGAAACCGACCCAATCTATGGAGGACACTATCAGCAGAAGAATGGGATTACTTACTCAATAATCAAATTTATGGGTTTGCAAACATTGTAGCAGATGCTAATCTACCGACAGAGAACAACCCCATCGGAATGGTCATATTACCAAAACAATTCAGCATGCCAGAAGGATTGACATTCAAATCGCACGTCCAACACAACAAACTCAACATCTATACATTAGAAGAATGGAACCAGATGGAAACAATGGGTGCAGTTTTTATTCAACTGGGATCATATTGGTGCTATAAGAACAATGACGAGGGTTATGCGAAATATATAGATATAGCAGATGATAAAATTGAAATAATAGACTTTGTTGGTTCATACTCAACAAAAAAAGTTCGATTAGTACAAGATATCAGATAATGTGCAATCATCAAAGGCCAGGTCATATTTGGTCATTATAAATAAAAAAACAGCCAAAACATCGTATCGATTACTCGAAAAAAACAAAAACGATTTTTTCAAACAATCATCAAATGATGTTTTTTTTCAATATATCAAGAAAAATGTGTAACTTTGCAATTTGAAATATAATACGTATTATGAAGAAATACCTCGTAATAATTGCACTATTATTCACTGCATTCAGCATTAATGCTCAACAAGTTAGCTCTCGTGCAAAAGCCGTAAGAATGTTAGCCTATGCCCGTCCAGAATATCAGGTAAAAGACGTAAAAGTTTATGCCGACACTATGACGGTATTCTCATTGGCAGACTATCCAATCTATCCATTAGGCAAATGGAGCAATGTGGAACAATTTATCACAAACAATCAGCTCTTATGGTATCGCGAAAGTGGATACAAGCGCTTTTACGACACCATGACCGTAGCCGTAAACACGTTAAAACGCCTAGATGGCACCAACATCAATTGGTACCGTAGCATTTGGACTAACAAGTTGGAGATGGTTGCTGCAAAAATCACAGATACCGCGGTAGTAATGGATAATGGCATTAAAGTGGGAATGAGTAAAGAAGAGGTATTTAAAGTAGTATTTAAAAGCTACCCAAAATCATATACTGCAGAAATCAACGTATTAAAAGTGATTGCTGGAGCTGCTGAAGTGGGCGAAATTTATACTTTTAAGGGAAATAAACTACGTCATATCCAAATCTTCAGCAAGTATAAATATTATTAATCGAAAACAACATTCATAATTTTTTTCTGCCGAAACCTGCACTTGCGGGTAACGGCAGTTTTTTTATAAATGATTCCTAATTCAAAATCAATGAAAAAAATAGGACTCTTCTTTGGTTCATTCAACCCTATTCATATTGGACATCTAATCATTGCCAATACTATGCTCCAAAACAGCAATCTAGACGAAGTGTGGATTGTTGTATCGCCACAAAACCCGCTTAAGGAGCGACGTACACTTTTGGATGACCAACAACGATTGGAACTGGTGAGAAGAGCCATCGAGAACAACTATTATCTTCGAGCCTGTGATATTGAATTTCATTTGCCTATACCATCGTATACAGCAAACACACTGGCATACCTACATGAGAAGTATCCCGACAAAGAATTCTGCCTAATTATGGGCTCAGATAATTTAGATTCTTTTGAGAGATGGCGCAATTGGGAATTCATCCTTCAGAACTACCACCTATACGTATACCCTCGTCCCGGAAGCGAATGCTGCAAATTAGCCAGCCATCCAAATGTAACAATAGTGGATGTACCTATGATGGATATCTCATCCACATACATACGAAACCAAATCAGGCAACAACATGACGTACGGTATCTACTCCCTGATTCGGTATATCAATACGTATCGGAAATGCATTTTTACGAAAAATAAAACAGTCTTCAAATAAATATGGAAGAACCCATTGGCGGAATTGTTTCTCGAAAAAAACACCCACTTCCACCGCCCTAGGGACACTCATCCTACGGGGATCCTACGGGGTAGCTCCGCTCTATAGGAACGGACCGACCCCGTAGAATCCCCGTATAATGAGCATAGTTAGAGCATACGACGTACTGTTGATTTGAATTAAGTGGGGAATTGGACAGCAGCCGCTTCAATAACTACATCAACTACCAACCTCATAAGCTCCCCCCAAAAAATCAACAACCAAATCTAGAATCTAGAATGGATTTTGCGATGCATTGTCCAAAACAGCGTTCTAGATTCTAGATTTGGGTATTTTTGAGAAGATTCAGCACAGGTCTCTGCCAAGTTAAATTAGTTGGACTACACATATTTAGCATAAATTCTGCCTACAATGTACCGCAACTGATTTAGTGCACATCAATG
>JAGHSE010000016.1 GCA_018066015.1 Candidatus Colivivens equi | reverse complement strand
GATAAAGGGAAAGACGAGCTTTAACTAGCTCGTCTTTTTCTCTTTTAGTAATGTTATTTATTAATATTGAGGCATATAAGGTTGGGGATCTATGTATTCTCTCCAACACTCATTAAGCGAATCAAACCAAACTTTACATAGTATTTTGTTATTTTCGATACCACGAATTATAAATCCTACTGTTTCATTTCCTACATCGTCTTTAAACATCACACAAGTCCCGAGCGAACATAGCTGTCCATTATATAGCATCTCACCTGCTGTGAAAATAGCTCCGTGATTAATATAATATTCGATATCTTCGACGCCTAATGGAGATATAAGAGCCCCACTATCTACTGGGTCGATGTCGTGTTCAAAAACTATATTTAAATGATGTGCAACGTATTGATCAAACACTCTTATAAACGCTATTAGATCTGCTTCTTCACTGCTGCCGCCGCCTCCGCCGCCATAGCCGCTGCCTCCGCCGTAGGGAAGGGGTTTGGGACTCCACTCTATTTTCGCCCCGGGGGTAGTCGTTCTAATAAAACTTCCATTACCATCTAAACTATCAATTACTTCTGCCATACCAAAAACCACGGTTCCTGTATTAGTTCCATCTTTTCCCAAATATGTGATTGGGAACACCATCTCTCCGTCATCGATGCTAAGTTTTGTATTTAAGTCTATATTAGCAATAATGTCAGAAGGATCAGTATCTAAGACGTATTCTTCTAAGTCTGGGTCATAATGTGCTTCAATAATAAATTCTTTTCCTGGCAGATACTTTTCATCAATTTGATGTACGGTGCTTTTATTAATGCGTAATGTTAACTCATGGTCTCCCTCGGAATCAGCATAAAACTGAATGCCGCCTTCATAATTTCTATAATCTCTGAAATAAAATGGAACGCCAGAACCGTCATCATTACCACCCGACCATTTGGGGTTACCGAACGTCATGGGTCCGCCCTGAGAAGGCATCTTAACAAAATTGTATGCTTCTCCGTCTGCTATTACGGTAAATTCTTCGTTTGGAAGCACTTTAAAAAACCCTTTAGCGAAGTTTCCAATTGAATTTACAAATACCGAATAGCGGCCATGAGAGTCTTCAGACGTAGTAAATACTTCTGTGTACTCTTCGTAAACCTCATCAGTCCAACCCATACCACCAGTTTCGATGGCATTAGCAACCTCAGGAGGGATCTCACTGGAGTCTACTAATGAACCAAGCATTGGCATTAAAACATTTGGATTTGAATTATTGGGTGTGGTCATTACGTAATTTAAAACTTCTTCTTTTGTCATTTTAATCACCCCTTAAAATTTTTAATTTTTGTAGCCTTCAAGCTTCCAGCACTTACCATCTCTGTCAAGAGCAGTTGTGCCGGTTGTATTTGCCATACAATAGTTGAAAGCAAATTTTGTTTTGGTGTCGTCTATTACGGCTGAAACCATATACTTAACACCGTTGTCGTTTGGATAAATACTTGCAGTACCGCCGACGTATCTACCACTACGAGGTGTTAACATGTTCGCATCTAAGTCAATACGAATAACGAGTGAAGCACCTTCTTGGTCATTGTTACTACCTTTACACGCTCTTATGTATGCGAGGACATACTTGTAGGGTGTCATGTCAATACCTTCAAGTTGCCACGATGTTGTTCGTGCTTTTGTTTCAGTAGCTTCTAACCCATTGTCGGCGGCAACTTGCCATAAGACATGAGCCCCATACTAATCATCGACATAATTTTTTAACGCGTCTATACTATCTTTAGTCAGTTTTTCAGTTGGATAATGTGTATTATCTGGAGTAGTGCGCCAAGACGATACTTTATTTTCAAGATGCTCTAAGTCAGTTGTAGTAAAAGTGGCACTTGTCGCAGTCAGTAATACTTGTTTGTTTGTATCGGTATCAACACAATCTGCAAATAAAAAGCTATCTTGTTTAGCCTTATGACTATTAAAATCAATCCATGCTTTTAAGCGCATTACCGATACTTGATCCGCTTCCGTTATCTTCATATAACAGGTTTTATCACCAGAAACAGCTTCGTATGCTCTGTCGTATGCATCTGAGGATAGCACTAATTCGCCTTGGTCATATATGCCGATAATCCATACGATACTACACATATCATCAACATATTTTTTATTTGCCGCATCGTTATTGTTAACAGGTGTGCCGACATTTTCTATGACAACTTTATATTGAGTGCCCGACACATATCCCTTAGGAGTAAGCATAGTGCCTCGATTGTTATCAAGCCTGCGCTCAAACCTAATATCAACGTCGTAATCTTCGTCTTCGATATTAAGCTTTAAGGCACCGTCAATATCAACATTACCAGAAACATTACCACCGACTTTATCATACTTGTCACTCATTAAATCAGAAAGGTATTCGACAGTCACAACATCCTTAGGATCAGAAATTGTTCCTAAATTTTTCATAGGAGTACACCTCCTTACTACTTAGCGATTACATTGCAGGTAATGTTATGAGTGTAAGCACTAGCAATTTCGAAAGTAGCAGTAGTTCCGGTAACAGTAACCTCGCAGAAAAGGAGCTCGCCAGTAGTAGCATCGAGGCAAGAAGCTGTGCTAAAGGTGCCGGTAAATGTTACAGTGGCGCTTGTCTGTCCCGCAGTAAGCGTGCCAGTAAAACATTTGCCGTAATCAGTCAGGTCTACCTAAGTGTCACCGATGTGTTCAAATGCAGAACCTGTCCAAACATACTCGTCGTAGATGTTCTGAGCCTCGTTAGTCGTCTTAGGAACGAAATAGAACTTGTTCTTCGAGCCTGTAGTAGGAAGAGTCTGAACGACTTCAATGTCGATAAGATCGAGCTCAGCAATAAGTGCGTCCACTTCTTCCTGAGTATAAGTCTCAGTTTTCAGATAATAGTTCTGAAGATCACCAATTGCCTTATTGAGAGTCGCAACGCCGGTAGTTCCATCGATGAGAATATCATCACTAGACTTAATACCGCCAAGAACGCTAGATGTTGCGATAGGGATATCACCACCAACATCAACCCACTTAGTTCCGTCATATCGGTAAAGTTTATGGTCTGTGGTGTTATGATAAATCTGTCCTTCTTTTGGATTTAATGGTGCAGTTGCGAGGTTTTGGAAAACAGCGTTCTGAAGTTCATTTTTGTTTAAATTAATATTAGTGAGAATGTTCAAGATATCACCCCTTTAATTACAATATGCCTTGCCCGCAAATGGAGCAGTAAATGTGATGGTAAGGCTGTCCTCATCAATATAATCAACCTCACCAATCACAACACTCCCGCCGCTATCCACTACGAATACGGCAGGATATTTTTTTAAGTTATGCACAATATTCCAGACAGCGGAAGCGGTACGCTGATTGTGTTCATAATGCTTGTCACCTTCGCCAATCGAGCGGGGGGTGCTTAGTTCGCCACTAATAATACCCCGTTGAATGAGTGAGGCTTCTATTTCGGCAGTGCCAATTTGCCCCAGCACAATCCCTACTTGAGAATTATTCATTCGGCATCGTCACCTCGCTCGTAATATTAAATGCGGAATCTTTAACAACAGTGAAGACATCCCCATTAGCTCTTACAAGCTCTACATCGTAATGGTATTGTCCAATGTTTAAACCACGTGTATCACTTGGGACGATCTTAATGACATCGCCTTCAGATGTAGTGTGTGAGAATACGACAGCAGAAATATCGTTTGCTTTTTTGGAGACTGTAAGAGTTAAAGTATCTCCATCGCCAATTTCATATTTTGTTTTTTCTGAAATTTTACCGTCTTTATAGACGACGTTATACAGAGGGAACTGCAAATATGCTGTGTCTCCTCTGGTAAGGAAAATTGATGTTCCGTGTATGTCGAGCATTTGTCCCTCCTTTTTTATGAAGTACTCCCCCAACACAGCGCTCGTTGTTAAGAGGTGTGTTGGGGTTTATGTTATTATTGCTATGTTTTCAAATCACAGTTTTATGCGTATTAATCAGTTTCTTCGGGTTCACTATAAAGTGTGATAGAACTAAGGTAACACATGATATCATCTTCTCCATCCATGATAACAAGTATTAAATGGTATGCATCTACAGAATCAGGCTGCAAACTAACCCTAACTCCACTAAATATCAGTTGGTAAGTTCCTTCTTGAGCGACTCCCATCTGTCGATTCATAACAAACCCGTATAGGATTCCGTCAATTTCAGCAAATTTAATATTATTTATGTTTGCAATAACATCACTTTTTGGTGTGACGAGTGTTGGAATCACCACATCATCATCATAATCTTCTTCACTCACAGTAAGTTTAATAGTGTCAAGAGCACCGCCGCCTGAAGGAATATACTTCTCATCAATCTGATGGACTGTTTCGACAGTGGATGCTGGTTTGGTGATGGAAGAAATGTAGTTGCCTTCACTTTCGAAGAAATAAACTCCTTTATGAAGTTCTTCATCAGAAATTACAAAGTTTTCTGAACATACAAATATAAGTACAGTATCTCCGAAATTTATACCGTACATAGGATAGTCATAAATTGTAATATTGTCTTCAGTAATTATAATACTTTCGGTACCAGACTCGTCCACAAAACTAACAGTTGCTCCAACAATATTTTCTTTAGAAATAAGTTCATCTGAAACTTTATACATGTGATGATCCCACACAACTTCTTCTCTACCTTCAGTATTACCATCCCATTCGATATTGAAAGCAGGAACTTCTTCTTCACTTGTCCAACCCATGCCATGAGTTTCAATAGCATTATCGAGTTCAACATGCTTGCTGTCTACATAATCTTTGCATTTCTGTGCAGTTGTTTCAAATGCTTGCAGTAATTTCATTATGTATCGCCTCCATTGTCAAATATTCTATCTAAGACTTCTGGAAGTCCTAATACTTCTGTTTCAGGAAGTAAGTCACTATTTATGAGTTCTTTGCTGACATTTCCAAGACAAATTGACACATTCTGCCCTGCGCTCAAGTTGCTGTTTGCAAGATATAATATTTCAGGTGTGGATATACCTACAAAGTCCTCTCCGGTAATTTTATAGAAGTTCCCGGCTTGTAGTGTCACTGCTTTGTTGGAGTCGTAGGCTACCGCGACATACTTCCCATCTCCATAGCAGACTGAGTCCCATTCGTCGGAGAAAGGCAACGTCGCTGCTGTCCAGTTGATTCCGTCTTCACTGTATGCTGCTTTGTTGGAGTCATAGGCTATTGCAACATACTTTCCATCTCCGTAGCAGACTGAGGTCCCGCTTGTGGAAGAAGGCATTGTTGTCGCTGTCCAGTTGATTCCGTCAGTGCTGTATGCTGCCGCGTTTGAGCCGTTAATCACCGCAACATATTTCCCATCTCCGTAGCAGATTGAGTACAATGAGGTAGAAGAAGGCATTGTAGTCGTAGTCAGGTTAATTCCATCTTCGCTGTATGCTGTTTTGCCATATCCTGCCGCAACATACTTTTCATCTCCGTAGCAGACTGAGGTCCAGCGTGCCTTTGAGGGCATTGTAGTCGTAGTCCAGTTAATTCCGTCTTCGCTATATGCTGCTGCGTAGGAGAAGAGGGAATTAGTTACTGCAACATATTTTCCATCTCCGTAGCAGACTGAATACCAGTCGTCGCTAGAAGGCATTGTTGTCACTGTCCAGTTGATACCGTCTTCGCTGTATGCTGCGTTGTTGGAGTTGTAGGCTACCGCGACATATTTTCCATCTCCGTAGCAGACTGAATACCAGTCGTTGCGAGAGGGTAGTGTTGCTGCTGTCCAGTTGATTCCGTCAGTGCTATAAGCCGCTTTGGAGTTGTGGGCTACCGCAACATACTTCCCATCTCCGTAGCAGACTGAACGCCAGCTTGTGAAAGAGGGTAACTCAAACCCTATGCCAAGAATGCCGTCCGTATTGATTATTTCGGTGCTCTGCATAAATGCGTTACCAGAAATTACACTAAGTCCTTCTGATACATCGTTGTTAGCAAGGAATTGATAAAATTGCTCTGCTCGTTTGCGTCCTGTTATACTGTTAGCATATACAGAAACACCATATGCCGAGGTTGAAGGGTCAATGGGCCCCGGTAACGTATGGTCAATGACATCGTTGTATACAGTAGTACGTTTTGCAACTGGGATTGCAAATAATTCACTGTCTTGCACAAAATATCTTGCAAATGACGTTTCTAATTTTGGTACAACGTCCGTGCTTTTATTTGTCAGGGTTGGGTAGCTGTATGCTGCCGCGTTGGAGTTGGCTACCGCAACATACTTTCCGTTTCCATAGCAGACTGAGGTCCAGCTTGTGGAAGAAGGCATTGTTGTCTCTGTCCAGTTGATTCCATCCTCGCTGTATGCTGCCGCGTTGGAGCTAGATACCGCGACATACTTTTCATCTCCGTAGCAGACGGAGGACCAGTAGCCTGATGCAGGTAGCGTCACTGCTGTCCAGTTGATTCCATCTTCGCTATATGCTGCTTCGTCGGAGTTGGAACTGATTACCGCGACATATTTCCCGTCTCCGTAGCAGACTGATTTCCAGCTTGTGGAAAAGGGCAGTGTTGCTGCTGTCCAGTTGATTCCGTCTTCGCTGTATGCCGCTTTGTTTGAGTACTAAGCTATCGCGACATACTTCCCATCTCCATAACAGACCGATTCCCAGTTCGCGGGAGAGGGCATCATTGCTGCTGTCCAGTTGATTCCATTTTCGCTATATGCTGCTTCGTCGGAGTTGGCTACCGCAACGAACTTTCCGTCTCCGTAGCAGACTGATTTCCAGCTTACGCGAGAGGGCAGTGTTGCTGCTGTCCAGTTGATTCCGTCTTCGCTGTATGCCGCTTTGTTTGAGGAGTAAGCTACCGCAACGAACTTTCCGTCTCCGTAGCAGACTGAGTACCAGTCTGCCTTTGAGGGCATTGTTGTCGCTGTCCAGTTAATTCCATCTTCGCTGTATGCTGTTTTGTTTGAGGAGTAAGCTACCGCAACATACTTCCCATCTCCGTAGCAGACTGAACGCCAGCTTGCGGAGGGTATTGTTGCCAGTGTCCAGGCAAGGCTGACATTAGTTAAATCGTCAGCTCCGCTCAGATCTTGCAAATCACCTGAAGTAGCTACACGAGCCAGCTCGGGAGAGCCTTCTAAATCTGCATATTTCCTACTGAATGCATCTTCCTTCTTCTGAAACACCTTAAAAGCTTCATTTTTATTTAATTTACTTTCTTTAAGACTTTTCAACTGCGTTGAAATTCCGTTAAAAGCTGTATCAATCCAGCTCATGCTAATCCCTCCTTATTGCTCCTGGAGTTCATTAATTTTTGCACGCCATTCTGCGCGCTGTGCAATCACATCTGCATACTCCTCAGCAGTTGCAGCACCTTCAGCGATTTTAATTACAGCATAGTCGGTATCCTTAAGTTGCTGCTTGAGGTCTGCAATATGCTATTCTTTGGAATACTTCCAGATTTGTTGAAGCTTATTTCCGACGCGCTTATATGTGAGTGTGTATCCGAGTCCAGGACAGGCAACTTCGGCCACAGGCAGGAACCCGTACATCATCATCTCAAATTTTTGAGCTTCTGCAGTTTTAGTACTATCAGCAATACCTTCAACAAATTTTCCATCTTTGATTTTTCCGTACATAATAGTTCCTCCTTATTAATTTTCGATTTTCCAGATGTAATGATCTAATAAGCCCATTCCTTCCATATCTATATTGGTTAGCGTAACTTGGACATAGTTGTTACCATACATATATATGCACCCTCCGACTAAAGAAGCATATTCGCTAGGTGCTTCCTCTGTAATGCGTTCTTCCATATATAAAGGTGCATGAGTATATTGCTTCTAGATCACGCCTTCTCCTGCTTCATCGGAGGATTCTACCATAAAAATTGCTGGAGTTATCCCATCTTTTTCAAAACTAGCAACAAACTCATCAGCAGTTCTGCCGTCTTCAAGTTCAAAGGTGTACTCCTCAGTTTCGGGGTCTTCGATCCCTAAAAGTACCGGAATTGAGCCGCTTCCACCGCCAAGTCCATCAGCAGCACATCTCTTTATATCACCTTCATGCTCAATGAGCACTTTGGCGCCTTCAGGAAATTCCTCTAGTTCAGAAACTTCACTCAACTTTTCAAATTCAAAAGCCATTTTATATTTTCCTCCTTATTTTTAGAATATAAAAATCTTGTCGTCATTGTTAATAAACAACTTGTTAGATTGAGACGCGATAGGTTGAATGATATCACATTCAGCCATTTTAATTATCACATCTTCTTCACCATAAATATATTTCTCATCAATTTTATTAATGGTGCCATCATCATCGGTCCAACCCATGCCGTGGGTCAAAATTGCATTTTTTACCTATTTCGGTAGCTCTCCACCGCCACCATCTGAACCAAGCATTGTACTAACAACATTTACATTTGTATTTGCAGGAGTATATCTAAGGTAATCTAAAACTTCTTGTTTCATTTTCTTCCTCCTTCTGCCAATCGTCTACAAATAAGTGAAGATTTAAATAAAATGTTTACATCAAAATGGTGATGATAATATGAGTTCATACGAAGAGCAAATTTTGAAAATACTTAAAGAAAATAAGGTAGACTTAGTTCGAGAGAAAACCTTTAAAGATTTAAAGCATGGCTTGTTCAGATTTGATTTTTACTTAACGAACTTCCGCGGCGAGCCATTAATTATTGAAGTGGATGGAGAATATCACTTCAAACCAATTCGTGGCAGACAAGCTCTACTTAAACAACAAGAACATGACCGCCAAAAGAATAGTTACTGTCTCGCGCACAAAATCCCATTATATAGAATTCCATATTGGGATTTACCAAAAATCAAAACTCTTGATGACATACTCTCAAAAAAATACCGAGTAACTTCCAAATGGTGGAATGACGAAATTTATGCCAACCATGTTAAAAATGTATAACTTTACAGCTCTCATACCACTTATATATTGAAGGTTGACATTAAAGGAGAGAAGGTATGGATTGGTCTAATGTTTAGAATGTTTCTAATGCTTTCGGTGGATTATTACTATTGATTTATTTCTGCTGGACAGTTGGCAATAAAGTCCTTGCAGACTTAAACATAGTAAGTAAGCGGCAAAAAGAAAAGCACGAAAGAAAAGAGAAACTAAAACAAGAGCGCTATTCCCAATTGGTCTGTGACGTAACTGAGAAAGTTTTGCCAAGATTTGCAGACACTGTTGATGAAAAATTCTCAGCTGTCGAAGGGAAGATCGACAAGATAACCGATTCGACAAATGATTTGTTAAGAATTAACATCAACAATGTATACTACAAGTACAACCACTACAAAAAAATTCTCCGTTATGACAAAGAAAATTGCGCCAAAATGGTTTAGGATTACACTTCATAGGGCGGCAACACTTATATTCATGATCTATGGGAAGAGATGTGTACTTGGGAAGTTGTACTCACCTGGGCTAAAGTAATAAGCGAATAAAGAAAAGAGAGATAGATTAATTTCTATCTCTCTTCTTTTTTTAATTTATATGTTTTGTTGCGGCGCAGATTGAGTCAATAAGCATTGAAAGCTTTTGTTCTGCTTCATTATTAAAATCATAATTAATCATTACAGCGGACTCGCGCACCATTGAGATAACCCAATCCTTTCGACTTGCGCCATTGTCGATGTTTTGTTCTGCTTTCTACATATAGCTAAGCGTTATATCAACAATTTTTGACCAATTCTTTTCCTTTGCTGCGTCGCTAATTGTTTTGATTAGCGAAATAACGAGAGGAATTGTTACTGCCAATCCGCTGAGTATGCTGATAATTACATCAATCCAATCTTTGTAATTCATAATTCCCTCCCTGAGTCCTTCTTATTAAAATCTGTATTTATTTCTGATCTATAATTCTCTGACAGAAAATCATGCAGCGAAGCATATCTTCTGTGATATCGATGGTTCCATCATCTTTACCTTTGAGAATTCCTTTATCCATTAACTTCTTAGCCTCATCGCGGTAAAAGCCTTTAGGAATATCATTCAGTTTTTTCCATCTAACCATATCTTCTTCCTCCTCAGAAATTTTAGCAAGCTTGAAATACTGAGCCACTCCAGCTGCAATATTCTCAGCAATATTTTTCTTGTTTTTTAAGTAATTGCGCATATCGTCTGCATCATCAATAAAACAAACCTCAAGCAGATTAGCTTTTACACCATAACCTGCGGCAGTATTAATAACAGCAAACTAACCCGCTCTATTGGCCCTCTATGAAGAGCCAGTAAATAAACGAGAAGTGATTGGAGTCTCAAGACCAGTTGCCGCGCCACGAGAAGGCCAGAAACACTCATCACCCTTTATTTTACCGTCTCCGCGTAAGTCGGAACCACCTGCATTAAAATGAATTTCAAGAACATAATTATAAGACTTGAAATTTGCGAACGAAGTTAATTTATTGTTTTTGTAATCTGTGTAAGCGTCATGAGAGGTTGGATAAACCGAAACATTTACTCCATAATTTTCAAGAGCCTTCTTCAAGTTTGAAACCACTTCACGAGTTAAATCGGCTTCACGATACTGCACACCATCAATTTTTGCCACAGCCCCACTATCTTGTGCGCCGTGTCCTGCAATTAAAAGAATATTCATTTTTTCACCACCTTTTAGACTACTATTCCTTATATTTAAAAGTGAATGAATTTTCACCGCTTCTTTAAAAATTTGATTTCAAGTCAAAAATATGTTATAATTTAAAATGTAAACGGATAAGTGTAATTA
>JAGHSE010000219.1 GCA_018066015.1 Candidatus Colivivens equi | reverse complement strand
TATTCATACTCAGAGGATATGCTGGAACAGGCAAAACCTCATTAGTAAGTGCTGTGGTAGAGGTATTATGTTCATGTAACAATAATATAGTGTTGTTGGCACCAACAGGACGAGCAGCTAAGGTGTTATCGTCATATTCTCATCATCCAGCATATACAATTCATAAGTATATCTATATGTATGACATACGCCAGATGGCAAGCAGTGAATGGAAAATGTCAGAAGCCCGACGCCATTTGGCATTTAATAGAGAAAAAAATATATTGTTTGTAGTTGATGAGGCTTCAATGCTAGACCTGTATTCAGGAGTTCTGGATGATTTGATTAGTTATGTATATAGTGGAGAAGGATGCAGGTTGATATTGTTAGGTGATGATGCGCAGTTACCTCCTGTAGGAAGTAGTGAGAGCCCAGCTCTCAATGCTGAGATGATACGTGGTTATGGTTTGAATGTGACAGAATTTGTAATGACCGAAGTAGTACGTCAAGATAATGAGTCAGGAATATTGAAAAATGCCACCAGACTAAGAAATATATTGAGACAAATATCAGACGCCCCATTCAGTATGTCATTTCCCAAAATCACTTTTGGCAAAGATGTAATAAATGTGCCAGGAGCAGAGTTAGTTGATACAATAGCAATGTCATATGATAGGGTAGGGATTGAGGAAACAGCAATAGTATGTCGTTCTAATAAACGTGCAAATCTATACAACCAAGGAATTCGTGCACAGATATTATGTTACGAGGAGGAATTGGAGGGAGGAGATATTCTTATGATAGCAAAGAACAATTATTATTGGTCAGAGTTATCAGACAAAGAAGACCAGAAAACACCATTTCTGGCTAATGGAGATATAGCAGTAGTAGGTAGAGCAAGAAATCAGCGTACCCTTTATGGTTTTCGTTTTGCTGATTGCGACTTGTCATTCCCTGATTATGATGACATGGATATTACAGTAACAGTGTTGCTTGATACCTTGCATGCAGATGCCCCATCCCTCACATCAGAACAGAGTGAGTTGTTATATCAAAGAGTAATGGAAGATTATTACGATATCCCACGAAAACAAGATAAACTAAAAAAACTGCGAGAAGACCCTTATTTCAATGCCCTACAAGTAAAATATGCCTATGCAGTAACCTGTCACAAAGCACAAGGAGGACAGTGGAACAATGTTTTCATTGATCAAGGATATGTTACAGAAGAAATGCTGAGTGAAGATTATTTCAGATGGTTATATACAGCATTCACACGTGCTACAAAACGAGTATATCTTGTAAATTGGACTATTCATCATTGACAACATAGTCGTAATACAAAGCATTCAAGTGTAAGTCGAAAGTTACATTATTACCAACGTCTCTCACGTTTAGGTTCCTTACCTCCGTATGTATTGAATTTATAGTTTATACGCAACATTCCATATTGATAAATGGCATTGTTTCTAGTATCACTACGCATCATTTCGTTTATGTTGCGGTAGATATTACTTTGTTGTCCGAGAATATCATTTATCTCCAACATAATGGTAAGACTACCTTTCAGCAGACTCTGTGACAACTGAGCATTCCATAACAGTTCATCAGTATTCATATCAGCAGAAGAGTATCCCCTACGACTATTCATACCAATGTCAGTAGTAAGAGTAAGTCCAAATCCAGTGGTATATTGAAATTCTGCTCCATAACTAAAGTTCCATGAATCCTGATTACCAGTCTTTGTCACATCATTGGTAGAATGATTATAATTGACATTACCATTCAGCGACAACTCAATCAATTCACGACGATATGAAACACTTATATCTTCCCCGAAGCCAACCGTCTTAGTCGTTGACTTAACATTTTCCAGTCCTTTTTGAGCATAACCAACCCGATTATCAAAATGTCCGTTAGTAAATGTTTCAAGAGTGAAATATTTTGCAGTATCAAGAGGAATATCAAAACCACCACCTGCAGATACATTCCACGAACCATTAATATTAAAAGGTTTCGTTTCACGCACACCAGTATCTTCGTGGTAGATGACTTGGTTAGAGATATTATTTTGAGTGAAACCACCATTAGCATAACCAAAGAAACTACGTTGAGTCTCAACCTTGTAAGTATCGTAGTTGATTCTCATGTTATGATTAAAAGACGGTTTAAGGTCAGGATTACCACTTGTGATATTCAACGGATTAGAGTCATCCCGAATGTCAAGCATATTAGTAAGACTAGGCTGATTCATTCTTCCGTTGTAGTTAATACGAAGCCGTGTCTGCTCATCTTTATTGTAACGATATTGGAGTCGTGGAGCAAAATTGAATTGATTCTTAGAGATATGATAATTCTGTCCAAGATATTTGTAATTCAATGATGTATTAATAGGAATGAGGTCAACCCCAAAACTCAAATTAGACTTGTCAGTAACTTTGCGGAAAGAAACAGAAGCTGTATGCTGATAAGTTTTGTATTCAGAGAATTGGCAGAGCCGATTAGCAATACTATCTTCACTACCAATCAACGCAAACCCCTCTCTTAACATATAATCAATAATACCATCTATGTCATAATGGTAAGTGTCAAGAGTATTGTAGAGAGTTGAGAATGCATTAGAAGCGTAAATATATGCTTGACGGTCATTCTTATTGTAGTTGTAACTGAATCTATATCCGAATTGCAGATAAGTCTTGTAAGCAATAGGTTCGCTGTAGTTTATTTCAGAAGATATATTACGCGATCGCGAAGGAGTCTTATAATAGCGATTATTGATGTCAGCAGGTTTCTGTAACTGATAATACTCCACCTTTGCAGCAGAGAGCTGCTGATTTTCCCCATTAGATATACTACCGTTTATACGCAACGTAATATTACGTCCATCATTATTCAGTTTTCTGTTTGCCTGCAGAGAACCATTAAAATTATTATTAGTGCTATATGTCTGTTGTCTGTTGATGTTTCTATTAACCAGTATATCAGCTAATTTGTCAATGATAGTGTCACGCATCAACTCCTTTAGAGGTTTATCCAACAATTCGTTAGGGTCAGAATTGAAACTACCACTTGTACCATAAGAATACCCTCTGTTTCGTGAGAAAGTATAACGAGGGCGGAAAATGATATTCGTCATAGTGTCAGGTTTCCATTCCATACGAAATTGAGTATTCAGGTTAATATTGCTTGTATAGTTTTGGTTGAGGCTTTCGTTGAATGAACGAACAGTAGAAGAAACGAAGTTTTCCTGCGAAGTCTCACTTCTATTATCATTGCCATTATATGTAAATCGCACACTTCCACCCGTTTCAAGTTTGTCTCCAGTAGTAGCAAAATTCATACCAATGTTCTTGTTGGTTCGGAGTCCACCTCCCCAGCCACCCCAACCTCGGCCACCACCACCGCCGAATCCAGCATCAGCGACATTATTCATACCTCCGAGTAGGGTGATTTGAGAAGATTCTTTGAACCGCATCATATTCATTCTCGTGGCATATCTGTGTTTAGTACCTGCACCACCATTTAATTGAATATTCCAACCTTGATTCTTGCCCTTCTTGATAGAGAGGTCAAGAACAGTTTCTTCTTCACCATCATCAATACCAGTAACACGAGCCATATCACTTTTCTTCTCATACGACTTGATATTCTCAATAATGTCAACAGGTATGTTTTTCATTGCAGCCTGAGTATCATCAAGGAAGAATTCCTTGCCGTCAATCATGATTTTCGTCACCTCTTTACCGTTAATAGTGATTTTACCATTTTCATCCACTTTTACTCCAGGCAATTTTTTTACAAGAGCCTCCAGTGTACTACCCTCAGGCGTGCGATATGCACTGGCATTGAATATGATAGAATCACCAGCAACCTTAACCTTAGCAGCATTGGCAGTAACCTGAGTTTCCTGTAACATCACATTGTCAGGGTCAAGTGTTATAAATCCCAAGTCAGTATTTTTTTTAGTCTTGCTGGTTGAAATTTCCATTTTTTGTTCCTTTGTGATATATCCCACAAAGGAAATCTTTATTTTGAATTTGCCTTTAGGTAAGTCTTTGACAGTGAATACCCCATTTGCATCAGTAGCAGCACCTCCTACGAATTTGTCGTCACTTTCATTTTCGAATTGAATAGTAGCCGAAGGTATTATGTCGTGAGTTTCGTGGTCAATGATAGTACCACTAACGGTATATTTTTGCGCATTGATACAGATTGATGCAATCATACAGACAGCAACCAATATAAATCGTTTCATATTATTATCTTCGTAAAATAGTTAGTTAAACTCCTAAAATGTGATGCAAAGTTAATAAAAAAATGGGACAAAAGTCTTATGGTGGGTTCTATAAATTCACCGAATAAGTAATAATTTT
This sequence comes from Candidatus Colivivens equi, assembly GCA_018066015.1. Classification (GTDB taxonomy): domain Bacteria; phylum Bacteroidota; class Bacteroidia; order Bacteroidales; family Bacteroidaceae; genus Colivivens; species Colivivens equi. Next base: position 707 of record JAGHSE010000219.1, on the reverse strand, counting down.
TCAAATATGGGTGATATCGTTCTTTTCAGCCCTTTTGTTTTTGTTTCGGCATCTTGCTACTTTTCAGTCAGTCATGATGCCCGCATCACTGGCTTTGCCAGCTACGTCCTTATTTTGGGCTGAAGGCTCTCCTTCAGCACAGCAATCTGCTCGGAACAAACCTCAACCGACGACAAACCGAGAGCAATTGCAAGCTTGCTTGGCATTGCCGAGGTGCGAAGGAGGAAGACAAAAGTCAAAATCGCACGAAATGAATTTATTGAACCCACCTATAAAGAAAATCTCTTTGCAAATCCTATCAGTTGAAAGATATTTCTAACATCATCATTTGGATTTAATATTTTTAGTGAGCCTCCTGTTCTGGTCGCCAATTTGAGGAGTTCTAAGAAAATTCTTAAACCACTACTACTGATAAATTCCAAGTTCGTACAATCCAATGCCATTGCCTGCCCCTTTGCATCATACAATGCTTGCAAATCTATCTTACATTGTTCTGAAGAGGCTGTATCTAGTCTGCCATTGAGTATCCCTGTCAATATTCCATCTATTTCTTTTACTTCTACCTTCATATTTTCATTTATTTAGGGGTGTTCTATTAATTACATTTTAGGTGATTTTGAGATTTTTCTTTAGCAGATTGTTGTCCTAAATGAAGGAGCGATGCGGGCATCGTGACTGAATGAAGAACAGCAAGATGCAAAGAAAAA
>JAGHSE010000005.1 GCA_018066015.1 Candidatus Colivivens equi | reverse complement strand
AATATTTTTCATTATACTTGCAATATAAAAAATTAATAATCAAGCATTTTTTCTCCGCGTATCGTGCGGCGGATGCCGCGATATAGAATCTCCCATAGTAAATGGCGCGCATACGCCGGCGCGTATGGATAGACCAACTGAACAACGCGGAAGCGTTCCTTAAAGGTCAACCACTTACGAGCAATGATATTCATCTGCTTGGCTTTTTCACGTTGTTCTATCTTATCCACCAAACTCTTACACTCGCTTGGCCGCGCGCATCCTTCTGCCATCACCCGTTGCGCAAATCGTTCCCCATGTTTTTGCAACCATCTGCTCCACTTCAATAATGGCCATTCTCCAGCCGGCAAACCCAAATATTCCACACATACGTATCCAATCAGTTGCCATGGTTGCATCAGATGCAGTTTGCGTAAATTAGTTTTTAAGTATTCCTCATAATCCATCAACCCATCATTCAGCCTGTCAAGGCGATTCAATTCATCATTAAGCGAAGCATTCTCGCTCATTTTATGTGCCAATAATGCCACATCACATAACTGCTTAAAGCCTACTCCACTTTCCACAAAGTGATTCCACGCATGCAGAAAGGTGAATAGCATATTAAACTTCGCCTCCGGCACAGACACATCTATATCCTCGACTCTCTCCACTCTATGCTCAATTATGCACCCCTGCCGCTCCAATGCCTCATATACTCGTCGTTCACGAGGCAATTCCATCTTGACCGTATCGCGATGCATCTCAATTACATTGCCATCCGGTAATACAAAGTTATAATGCTTCAGTTCCTCCCACTCCTCATCATGATGCTTGGCCTCCGGAAAAGCTTGACGCAAAATCTCCGCTGCCTGATGGTATTGCTCCTGCCCGACGTACACATCTAGATCACCCCATGTTCGTAAGTACGGTTTGGGGTATAGCGCAGCTAATCCAAACCCTTTCAGCAAAACGGGATGAATACCCCCTGATGATAATGCCGTAAAGGTTTGCTTGAGAATTCGTAACAACCCCTCCTGTGCCACCATATTCCGCATGCACACTTGTTTCATCTGCCCCTCCTGCCCTATGAGGGAAGGGGTCGGGGGAAGGGTCCTAAGTACTTGGTCGAAGACCAGCGGTGCAGTGCCCTGAATCTGCGCCAGATGTACCAATTGCTGCCAAGCGGGAGCGTTTAGCGTTGAGCGATTAGCGTTTAGCGAATCTAATCCTATCGCTTGGCGCAGTAGTTGCAAATATGTCTGCTGAATAGCTGTCATTCTACCTTCTATCCTTCTATTTTTCTCTCTCCTTTTCCACCAACGACAACATATACGCATTGATATCAATGAATTCATGGTCTATCTTATCGCGTAAGATATTTTGGTCATTGATTCGTTCTTCTACCGATTTAGCGCCATCGCAAACGTTAGTAATCCATTGCTCAAACGGCATAGTTACGGTATTCTGCAGATTAGCCACTTTGGATGCCGCTAAGTTAGCCGGCATGCTATGACGAATGCCTAAGTAATATGCAGGAACACCTAATAATGCCGCTTCACGCGCCATACTATCGCCACTGGACACCAATCCGGCACTATAATATATTAAGGAGTGTATATCCTCAATAGGTTCTTGCAATAATATCCAATCCGCCGGATATTCAGAACGACGATTCTTCTCTTCCAACGAGAACAACACCTTCATCTTCTCTCCATTGTGCATTGTGCATTGTGCATTGGCAATCATAGAAGCTACATCTCGTATTGCCCCCGCTGCTTGCCCCGCGTAGTTGACAGTCCCGACAGACACCTCACGTAAGAATATATATTGCTTCGGTTGCACCCCATATTTACCCAATACACAAATATTTGGTTCAAATGTGTTAATGGACAATGACGACCACTCTTTTAAACACTTAAGCACTTTTGCTCGATAATCTAAATTATAAGGTCTATCATAGAGACAAAAATGAACTTTAGTTGCAAAACAAAGTTTAGGCTTCAAATCAAAAGTATCAGGGTCATCACCAAAGGTATAACAAAGATTACCAAATAGACGACTCAACATCGCAGCATGAAAACCATTGGTAAAGCATATGTCAACATGGTGTTTAAATCGCCAAAAAAAGAGCCGAATAATCCGTAACATATTTGCCTCTAGAATTACCGACCATTTTTTCATTCGATGCTTACCAATAGAATATAATTCAACATGTGGGAACATGCTATTCTCATCTCCCATCAAATTGAATTTCGTCAAATCATTTTTGCATATAGTAACCAATCTTCCACGATTTAATGCAGTAAGCAATACGACATGACCTAATTTTACTAAACGCCGTATTAATGGTAGATAATAATTAAATTGCGGAATATGATATATATCTATCCAAATTGTTTTCATTCTTTTCCTTTGTTTTGAATTTTCTGCAATGTCTTGTATGCAAAAGAAGCTAGTGCATACAAGATAGGACGATGCCGATAAATATAGCGACCATAGTCATAGCATTCACAGCCATATTTTAATTTATAATCACGTACTCCATATGGTTTTCCCGGCTCACCACCTCCGCCAAAGTCAAAAATTGTATAACCATGTTCATGTCCCCAGCGGATGACGTTCCACATTAAAAAATCATTAGGACGTAATTTAAAATAAGCGTCATCCGAACCTGCGAACCAAGCATACATTAAATGTCCATAGCATAAACGCACTTGCCCTGCAATCATTTGTCCATCCTTTGTCCACGCACCAAAGAAATGAGTAAATGCAGACATCTGTTCATACACGACATCAAAAATACTTATGTATGACAAAGGTACATGCTTACGCTCATATGTTTGGCGAATCAATCGAACCACATCTGTTATTGATGATTTATCAGTAATCTCACGAAAAATAAGACCTGCTTTTTCTGCTTGTTTCACATTACGTTTTCGTTCTTTGTGCATTGAATCAAATAATTTTTCTAAAGAATGCGTAATATCCATCACCAAATTATAGTGTCCAACTCTTTTCAACCCATTTTTGTCAAGTTCCAAATTATCCATTGAATAGATGGGTCTTATTTCCGTATATATCACATAAGAAGGCAACAACTCTCGATATGCTTTCAACAACGCGGAAACTATTTGGGGATTATCATTCTTGGCAAGAGGTCCCCCAATAATAATAGAGCGGGCAGTAACCCATTTTAAGACAGAGCTTCCATTTACAATAATAGAACCCAACATCACACCTATCAATTCTTCTCCATCCATAGCGGCAATAACGATAGGGGCAGCATTCTCTGTTAGAACAAGTACAGAAGCATACTCAAATGTTTGAAACACATTGCCTTTAGGATGATTTGCAACAAAGATATCCCACTGCTCACGATTGATGGATGCTATTTCAGATAATACTTTCATATATTTTTACTAGTTTTTCTGCTACTTGTTCGTTACTCAATTCCATTTTGACAATATGTTGATGTCCGTCTGTCTTACCATAAGCAACAGCTTGCAGCAACAACATTGCCAATTCTTGCGGTTCACGCGAATGAGCGATATAACAACCATCTAATCCTTCCGCCTGTTCTGCTACATCACCGACATCTACACTCACAATGGGCGTACCACACGCCATCACCTCTTTAGTAAATTGTGGTGATCCCTCCGATTTGCTTGTCACAAGTGCAGCATCTACTGCACTCATCAACCACACCATCTCTTCCTTGGTATATCCACCTGTTAATGGCAGGAGATGGATAGTATATGGAACTTGCTGATTGGCATATTCAATGACAGATTTAGCTAATTCAGGGTCCTTAACAGGTCGATTGTATTTACTGGAGAAGAGTACATATTTATCCTTATCATTCCATTTCACCTCATCGGGCTTAACATTGGCAAATAATTTCCGTGCTTCCAATCGATCCATTGCTTGGAATAAATCCAACATAATACCATAGCGGAGAATCATAGTCTTGGACGGAAATGCCAAATCTTTTACCTTTTCAATCTGCCGCTTACTCATAAATAAGTTGTACGCACTCATACGCATACATAGGCGACTGATATGACGAATATATTTACTATTAATATCACTACCTGGATACGTGGTTACAACCGGTATTGAGCGACTCGCAGAACAAGCGACAAAACCGCAGATGCCATAATGAGCATGAATAATATCCGGACGCCATGTTTTAATAGCTTTACGTATCTTGCGATATAAATCCACATACCCCATTATACCGCCCTTATCGGCCGTACAATACTCCACATTATGTCCCAATGCTCGCAAAGCTTCTACCTGCTCCATAATAAACGCAGCAGCATGAGTTTTATGCCATCGACATACTACCAATATTTTCATTGCAACATTTCTTTTAGCCCTTCTTCCAATGTTACCTTAGGAGCCCAACCTAACGCACGCAGTTTAGTTATATCGGCAATCGTATCTAACACCTCATTCGGACGTGTCTCGCCGGTAGCTACATATTCAATAGACCGCCCTGTCAAGCGAATCATCTCCAACGCTACTTCTTTTACCGAATGACTCTCACCGGATCCCAAATTATACACAGCATACGTAGTTGGCCATTTACAAAATGCCATATAATCTACTGCCGATACGATATCGTTGATATGAATATAATCGCGCTTGGGTCGATCATCCCGCACTTGCACTCTACCCGTTTTCACTTGTTCGGCTATCATGGAAATCAAGAAATTAGGACTTTGCCCCTTGCCATATATATTAAATGGGCGGAACACACAAATTGGAACTTTAAAATCTCTTGCATAACCTTTGCACATTTCCTCACACATCACCTTGGTTGTAGCATACGGATTAAATGCTTGCGTAGGATGATTTTCATCCATCGGTTGGTACTCCGGATGTCCATAGATATACGAACTGAAGTAGATGACACGTGCGTTAGACAAACGCGCCAGTTCCAACACATTAAGCGTGCTATTCACGTTAGTATCAAAGAAATCGCGTGGATGCTCATATGAGTCCGGCACATAGGTTCTATTAGCCAAATGTATGAATAAGTCAGCCCGAATATCTTTTACCGATTCCCAATCGCACAAATCTATGCCATTCTTAATATCCAAAGTTACCACCTCTACATTCTCATGTGCCTTCAATAGAGGTAATAAATGACTACCTACGAAGCCTCCAGCTCCGGTTAATGCAATTTTCATCCTAATAGTTATTAAATGGTAAATATTCCGTTTTCAACATCTGCAATGGCTTGCTGATAATCATCCGGTCTGCCAATATCCATCCAATATCCCTTAAAGGGTCGAACCATAGCAGGGGTTTTGCGGTTGATAAGTTCTAACATCAAATGATCAAATCCAAAGAAAGTATCTTCCGGAATTACATCTAGACATCTGCGATTCATCATATAGACGCCCATACTGACGTGATAGTGCAAGGTTGGTTTCTCTTGGAAATCAACCAACTTACCATCTGGGCCGGGAACCAATACACCATAATCCACCTTATGATCTCGTTCATAGGCGGAAATGGTAAATATATTGCCCTGCTGCACATGGTCTTGATATAACTGATCAAAATTCAAATCGGTCATCACATCTCCATTCATTACCAAGAAATCTTCCGGTAAGTCTTTTATGAGTTTCAATGGCCCCATCGTACTTAGTGGTTTCGTCTCTAACGAATAATCAATAGCAATTCCCCATTTACTGCCATCCCCGCAAAAAGCACGAATCATATCTGCCATATGATTCACGGTAATCGTAATATGATTAAATCCCGCTTTGACCAGTTTGCGGATGATAATCTCAATGATAGGATAATCGCCGACAGGTACCAAGGGTTTAGGCATCGTTAGAGTATATGGGTACAATCTGGTTCCCTTGCCACCTGCTAATAATACTGCACGTTTTTCCATATTACATTTTTTGATCTAAATTCAGTCCTTTTTCTTCATGCTCAAAGTTGGGGATAAAACGCTTGATGGCATCTACAACTTGTGCTTTGGTGAAGTTATCCTGTTTGAATATATCTTCCATCTCGCGGAAGAACGCATCCACTTTTTCCAACGATTGGCGAGTGGTTTTCTCCACTACGCCCAAACTGCTAAAACGCTGCATATCCAATTGTTCACCGGGGATGTAGAATTCCTCATAAGCTTTTTCACCTGTCGTATTACTACTCGAATAGACCACCGGCCAATCATTGAGCGTTGAGCGATTAGTGTTTAGCGTATATTGTTTAGCCTCTGCATCGGTTTGACACATGCGTTTCGTTAAACCATTTTCACGCACAAAATCATCACAGATGCTAGAGAAAGTTAACATCTGTTCCTCTCCTAATTTAGGAAAGAACACTTCCCCACTCCTACCCAATATAGATGCCAACATACATATCTGTCCACTCTCTTCGGGAGAAACAAAATAACGTTTCACATCATTAGGTGCTGCCAAGGGTTGCCGTTTCTGCAAACGATGCATCCACCCATCCGGTAACGAGCCGTTACTAAATGCCACGTTAGCGAAACGAGCAGTGGTAACGGGAAACTCCTTTGAATAAGCCATTACCAAGTCTTCCAAGATACGTTTGCTCGCGCCCATGATATTCACCGGATTAGCTGCCTTATCCGTACTCACACAAAAGAAATGCTTCGGTTTATACTCCATCAACAATTCCATCAAACGTTTGGCCTTGATATCATTATTCTCAATCAAAGCCTGCACCGAGTATCTATCTCTTTCGCTACGCACATGCTTATGAGCTGAGAAATTAGCCACAATGTCAAAACCTTTCTCCTCTCGGAAGATACGTGCAAAAATAGGATCTGCAAAATTAAGTGTATAAGTACGATAGTCTGCAGGAACAACGATGTCCGCACTACTGCGCAAATCGCGGGTCAACTCTGCCAGTCCATTCTCATTGAGATCCACCACCACCAATTTGGCTGGGTTGAAATGCAGAATTGCCTTGATATAGGACGAACCTATACTACCTGCTCCTCCTATTACGCACACCGATTTACCCGCTATCTCACGAGTCAATTCGTCCTTGTGCGCCTCAATATCACCTATGAACATAGATTGGGGACGCTTCGTCACAAACTGCGATATGAATTGGTCTAAATTAAACATATATGCTATATCTATTAAATCATTCCACGTCCTTTGAGTTTGAACCAGTTCCATGCAATGGCAGCAATAAACATGACTCCTAACCAAAGGACATAATAGGTATTATATTTTTTCTTTTCTTTGAATCGACTGATAGCCAATGCAGCAAACATCAACTCAAAACATATAATCGGTTGATGGAATCGTTCAGATTGAGCAAATTTAGAAAACACAAGCACAACCAAATAACCACACATTATCGCTAAAGGCAAAACATGTCGTTTCCATTGTCTATTCTTGAGCAACAATACCAATGCAAAAATGGTGAAAAAAGACATAATATTCTTACAAAAGTCTCCACCGTGGATCATTTTCAAATGCTCCTGACCCGGTGTCTCTACCATTGTTGGAAACGGAATAGTAAAAATCATTGGTGCAAACACTGCTGCTCCTGCATATTTAGCAAATTGATTCCCATTTTCTCTTTGAGACCGCCATTCCATATTGGCTTTCTGTCCAGATCCTCTCTCTTCAATCAAAGATTGTACATCCCCCATAATACTCGTATTTTGCAGAACCATAACAACTAAGAAGCATAACGATATACCTATCAACAATATACGTTTTCCTGATTTAACGACACGCTGACTACTCAAAACCAATGCAGTCATAAATGCCAATAGCAACGTAGCAGCCAAAACTGTACGCATCATAAACATATAAAAGGCTATCAAAACGAGGCCTAATGTTGGCAGAAGCATAAATTTACCTCTTCGCATCAAATTATCTGCTCGTTCAATGAACAACACAGTCAAGAATACCATTAAGACTTCCTTTAAACCTGTGCCGCAATAATAAATAAGATTCGGCATTAACACACATAAGATGGCAACTATGCGCGCTGTACTTTCTCCAAAATGACGCTGCGATAAGCGATACATCAGCACGACCGTCCATGCACCTAATATGCAGTTAAATAGGCGCATCAGTAATATAGAGAATACGGGATCATTTCCAACAAGAAAATATATAAGACTCAAATAAATTGGGAAACCTGTATCAGAAAATTGTAATCCGCGTCCAACCCCACCTAAATTGTAATTCTGTCGCAACATCTCCATCAAGTTCCATTTACCATCTATTAACCACTGGGCTCCGATGCGGGCAGCATCATCATAAAAAGTTGGGTCGCCATTCTCATAGCCCCACGCATCACCACATTGCACCATATAAAACCAATATGTAACCAAAACGTATGCCAATCGCAAAGTGAATGCAGTCCAAAAAACACTTTTGGCAAACCATTTATCACCCCTCCTAATGTATGACCATTTCTTTGTCAATGTATTGGATAGTATAAAAAATGTCAACACCTCAACTATACCAAACACCCACCAAGTAATATCCAAGGGATGACTGATAAATAGCAAATTACACCCCACTAAAGCAAGAAGATACACCATTACTGCTCTGTTGGTAATGGTGGAAGGAATATATGTCAATTGAGGTTGATAGAAATTCATTTGCTAAATAATTTTCTTTTAACTTGCACTATTTTATCCGTTAATTTGCGGCCTAGAATATGTTCACAAATCCAATTTTTAATCATTTCTTTTCGTGTACATTCATACCAACTACCTGCAAAGTGGTGGATGCAATACGTATTCTTCGTACACTTCAGCACACGCGTGCTAGTCAGCGGACAGAAATAATCCACCGGGAACACATGCATATCATCTTTATATACCCCATACTTACCATCTATTACAAATCCGTTCGCTTGCATAATACGAGATATGATTATCGTATTGGTCGTCATGTCCAATGTGCCATCAGTGTTCACAAAATGTTTTCCCTCGTAATACGCCAGCTGCTCTGTAACCCAGATTCCATGAGGCGCAGATGCCATTAGTCCAGTCACAGGGGCATTAGATAGACTAGCTTCGTAGCCGGTGAAAGCAGGAAGGTCCATTAGGCTCCTAACGGAGCCATTATTATCGATGATAGATGAAAGATGAGATGTGGTGGAAGGAAGATGAAGAGGGGACTCTAACGGACGTAGTATCTCAACATCGGTGTCCATATACACTCCACCGAACCTTTCTAAAGCCCACAGGCGAACCACATCGGTTACAAAGGCAAATTTGCGATTATCGTATGCTTCTCGTGCATAGGGATACATATCTAAATCGAATGTCTCCTCATTCCACAAACGCAGCTCATAGTCGGGAAGATATTTCTTCCAACTCTCAATGCATTTTATGGCAAGTTCCGGCATTTCTTTACCACCGAACCAACAATAGTGAATGATACGCGGAATCAGCGTCTCATTCACATTATTATCTATGGTAGATGATAGATGAGTTGTATTCATACGATAAAATTTTAGATGTTAGATGATTTATGATATTTGTTTTAAACGTTTTTTAACTGATATAATGCTTGATGTAATAACTTTCATAAGTTCATTGGCTTCTCCATATAAAGCATTATATGTTTCATTATCAATATAGTTAGTTTTATATAAGACCTTCAGCCAATAGAGTGTTTCGTTAGTCTCCTTCTGCGCAATCCCCATTTTATGTACGAAATCAATATCACTTTCCGCATAAACAGCCTCACTATAATTTGCGCCGATAGATGTACTACAACGTTTGAGTTGATCTGACATGCTGTATTCCTTCTTCTGCTGAGTCAAAATTTTCTCTAAATTAACCACCTCCACAGCAAATGCAACACATTTATCTTGAAACTCTATTTGCCTTGGTGTCATAATCTTTCACCTTTCATCTTTTATAATGCTTAGTCTAAGTTCTTCAAGAACTGCGTTATTCGTTCGCAAGCATGGCCATCACCATAGGGGTTGACGGCTTTGGACATTTTCTCATAAGCGGTTGGATTGTCTAACAAGGTGCTGACCTCATTAACAATCAAATCATAATTGGTACCAACCAATTTAACCGTACCGGCATCCAATGCTTCTGGACGCTCGGTGGTATCACGCATCACAAGAACCGGTTTACCTAATCCGGGAGCCTCTTCTTGAATACCACCTGAATCGGTCAAAACAATGGTCGATTTCTCCATCAAGTAAACAAATTCCAAGTATTGAAGAGGCTCAATGAAGAAGAAATTATGAGCCTCACCCCAGCCCTCTCCCATAGAGAGGGAGTCTAGACCCTTAAACACCTCGGCAATGGGCTTGCGGACATTGGGGTTAAGATGCATCGGATATACAAAATCTACATCAAGATATTTCTCCGATAAGTCTTTCATAGCCGTGCACATACGGATAAAGCCGTCACCAAAGTTCTCGCGGCGGTGCCCCGTTATCAAAACCAATCTGCACCCGGTTTGGATATTATTATCGATGGTAGATGATAGATGAGAGAGGCGACTAACATCATAGCCGGCATTAAGCAGGATTTGTTCTTGTTCACGCTGCAATGCCACATCATTCTTGAGCCTATCCACCACAATATGCAATGCATCAATTACCGTATTACCTGTAACAAGAATGTTATTCTCATTGACATTTTCCTTTAATAAATTCTGTTTGGACAACGGCGTCGGAGAGAAATGATAGGTCGCGATGCGTCCGGTCATGAGACGATTCATCTCCTCCGGCCATGGGCTATATATATTACCCGTACGCAGTCCGGCCTCCACATGTCCAACCGGTATCTGTTGGTAGAAAGCCGCCAACGCAGCAGCCGTGGAAGTGGTTGTATCGCCATGCACCAATACCACATCAGGTTGTACTTCCTTGAGCACATCACGCATGCCAAGAAGAACACGAGATGTAACGTCATACAGGTCTTGTCCCTGCTTCATGATATTGAGGTCATAATCCGGTGTAATATCAAATATCTGCAACACTTGATCAAGCATCTCACGATGCTGACCGGTAACGCAAACGATGGTCTGAAAATCCTCCGGCATCGATTGCAATTTCTTCACCAATGGCGCCATTTTGATAGCTTCGGGGCGCGTACCAAAAACAAGAAGTATTTTTTTCATGATTTATAGATATCCGTCTTATTATTTTTGCGTGCAAAGATACGAAAAAAAAATGACTTGTGCAAATATATACGCAAAAAAAGTCATTTTTTTGCTAAATGATGCGCAGCAGAGCTGCTAATGATGCGCCACTGGCGTGGCTATTGATGAAGTGATGAATTGATGTTCTGCTATGCAGATTGATGTAGCGCGAAGCGCTTGTTGAGTGATTGATACAAACGTTTATAGCAGCAATGCTGCGTGTATAGCGACTATGTCGCGTGTGTAGCGCCGGAGGGCGCGTGTATAGCAGCCACTCCGTCATAATTGATGGTAATGATTGATAGTTTCATAGGTTATTATTTCTTCATTTCCTCCCATATCGTTTCAGCACGCTGTACATTTAGTCCTTGCTCATTAGCCAACGCCAACACATCGGCTTTAGTCGGTAGAGGATTGTCACACACAGTAGTGGTATGATAATCCCCTTCTATTCCACAAGGCAACAGGTCGTATGCAGGTGATAGGTGCCATCCGTCCGTGTAGATAAACGAAAAATTACGTGCATGATCATCCCTATTACCAATCAGCACATTGAAGCACATCAGTCGATACAACTGCCAAACTTCCTCCATAGAATGCGTCAACCGCATCGTCAAAGCAAACAAGTGACGATAATCCATACATGGTATCCGATAATCCGCCCGCAACAAACCGGCTGCGCTCACCACATGCACCTTGCCCGACTCAGTTCGGTCAAAACGCTCCACACCAAACCACTGTCCATCAAATAACCGAGTCTCCGGCATTATAACGCCACATTCCCTTGCCAACAAAGAATATTGATACT